>NZ_LS992154.1:900000-1155104 GCF_900239975.1 Chlamydia poikilotherma
CTTTGGTAATTGATTCTTCTTTCTGAATCTTCAGCAAGTTCATCAACTTGACTCTCTAATGCAGAACCCTTACAGAGCTTTTCCAATCTTTCGATTCTTTGGTGAGCCGTCCGTACACGATCCTTAGTGTCTCTAGTTATTTGTATTCTTAGTTTTTTTCTCTCTTCCTTCAACCTATCTATACTGCTCGACCTTGAAGGATCTGATGTCAACCTCATTAAGCTTTCATTTGTGCATACTTGAACGGTTCTCTCCAATTCTCTATTACGGCTTTCCAATTTTGTGATAGTTTCGTTATTCCCACGTATCTCTTGATTCAACGACCGAATTTGTTCTTGCAAATCAGAAACAGTACGTCCACGTCCACTGCGTAATCTTTCAACTTGCGTCTCCAAATCTTGAATCTTAGATTGATTTTTCTGCAGCTCCGACTCTACCGTTTTTCTTTTATTTACCTGATGAGTTATCTGTTCTCTAGCAATTCTCTGAGTACGCATTTTCTCATTCGCACAGAGAATCATCTGTTCCTCTAACTGTAAAACTTTCTTATGTTTCTCTTCATTTTCCTTTTGTAGCCCAGCAATTTTATCTCCTAACTCTGTTCGTAAAGCTCGATAGGCGCTATTTCGATCCCCATCCTCATCTGAAAATAACGAACGCTCTCTTTGCAAATCACAAATGGTATTTTCAAAAGAAGAACACGTATTCTTAAGTTCTGCTATTTCCTTTTCATATTCACAACGTTTATCTCTGAAAGCTTGAATATGTGAATTTCTCTCACTAGCTGCTTCTGCAAGCTCTTGTTCCAATCTTCGAATTTTTGAAACCGCCTCAGACTGACTCTGTTTCAACTGGGTATTCTCTTCTTCATGACGCTGTCTTTCCTGTTGAATTGTCCTTTCAATAGTAGAGATTTCTTCTTTCTTAAGTTTCAGTTTATCTTTTAATTTCTTGATCTTTTCTTCAGCAATGCTACATGCTGGATTAAACTGCTCTATTTTAGATTCAGACTTAGCAGTATTTTCAGAAAAGTTGGGTACGTTAGATAGAGATATTTCTAATTGCACGAGTTTAGCCTCTGCATTCAAGCATTGAATGCGCAATTCATCCCTTTCCCTTTCCAGTTGCAATCGAAGTTTTTCAAACCTTCTAGCAATTTTACCGTTATTTTCTTCTTCTTCTTCCAATGATTTTTGCACTAATTGAAGCTCTTCATACACTTGCAATTTGAGTGCCTTTAGCTTTTCTATCTCCTCGTCTTTGATTGACAACTGTCTTTGTAATTCTGTAGATGTTGAGGATAATCGATCAGCACTAACTGTTGCTGCTGTTTCCAATTCGGTCATGCGATTTTGTAGTTGTGTACGTTCTTCTTGTAATGTCTCTAAATCAGATGTACGACTTCTAGATTGAAATTCAGCGTCAGAAACTGCCTGTTCTAAATCTCGAATTCTTGATTCAAAAATACGCCGTTCATTATCTAAAACTATTGCCGAGGCACGCTCGCGCTCCTCAAACCCACGAATTCTTACCTGATTTTCCTGCTCTCTTGCAGCCCCAGCCTCTAGCTCTAAAATTCTTGCAGACATACGCTGGCGTTCTATTTTCATTTCTTCAATCTGTTGATGCTTTGATCGCAGCTCTCCTTGGATCTCATTAACTATCTCAGCATTCCCTAAATCCACTTCTGAGATGCCATCTACACCTTGTGCTCTATCTTGCGTTAACCTTTGATCCTGTAGAGCAGATACACGAATAGTATGTTGTCTATTCGTTAGGTAATAAGAGCTCATAATAAGGAACACTACTGCAGCTAAAACACACATGGCTAAAATCACACTGTGAATCACTCCTAGTTCAATACTAAAAAAAATTAGTGCAGTTATACCAGCAACAACAACCAATAAAGATAAAAATATAGAAAATAAATTAATCACCAAGCAAACCTTGGATGAATTGGCCTTAATCAAACATTGATTCATTCCTTCTGAAGTTGGCGTTAAACACGCGGGGATACATCTCATAATTATCTCACAAACAATAACGACGATTTAAAAACTAAAAGATCTTCTAATTTGTTATTTTTAGATCTCTTATTTGGTAATTAAAATTAAATAGGCGCGAAATAGGATAGGCTTCACAAAAAAATGCAAAGCCTATTTAGAACATAGTGATAATGTCTATATACTCGATGATCGATTACGTGTTCTTGGGGTCAGTTGTAAATTTATGGTTTCTAACAAAGCAATGCGTTCCTCTTGCTGTCGGATACGAACTAAAGCTCTTGGGAGGGAATCTATAGTACTGTCTAATTCCAGATCTCTATAAAGCTCTACATCACATTGTAAGGCCGCTATACTTTCTTCTTTTTCCCTTACCAAAGCCTCTAACTCATGAATCTGATCAAGATCTACAGCATGCTGCTGACTTAGAGCGTCTCGCAAATCGGAAATTTGTTGTTCTTTCTCTTGTAGCTCTTGACTAAATTGCTCTTGGTTTTGCAATAGAGTTTGTCGGATTCCTGTCAATTCATCGGTATGCAGCACGATTTGTTTTGTCATCTCATTTTCTAAAAATTGCAAACGTTCTCGGACAGATTTTTCCTTAGACTCCATTTCTTGTTGCTGGTTATTTGCAAGTTGAATACGTAGAGATGTTTGTCTTACCATTTCCGCGTAACACTCTTTGTCTTTTTCTTCTAGAAGCTCGGCATGCTCTTTTCTTAGTCTCTGAATTACACTTTCTAAGTGTACTATATGTTCGTTTCTTTCTTGAAGAAGCCTCTGTTGCTCCTGAGATACAGAATCTCCTTGGAGTTGCTCCAATCTTTCTTGATTTTTCAACTGTAGAGAGCGTAAAGTAGTCAATTCTTTCTGTGCTGAGGCTAGCTCCGTTATTAATTCAGCAATCCTAGCTTGTTCTATTAAAACCCTATTCGAGACGACCTGCTCATAAGCAGCCCCCTGACAACAAAAGTATGTTCCAACAGCAATAAGTATCAGCCCGGAAATAATTGCAAAGCCTAGGAGAATAGCACTTAATAAGCCTAAATCTGCACCTAGAAATATACATCCTGCAATGCTAGAAGCAATAATTAAAATTCCCGATACTATCGCAAGAGCCTTAATAGCAGTATGAGAATATGTTCGGTCTACGTTTGTGGATACAACCTGCCTCTCTGGTCTAGAAGACAGATTCGTCTGCATACATTTCATAAAGAAAACCCATAATAAAATAGATAACTTGCATACGCTCGTCTGTGTAAAATATGGATAATGTCAAGCGCCGGGAAAGAATAACTGCACAGAAAATTCAAAAAATGAAAATTACGAATTTCTCTAATTCATAAATCTATTCTTATTCAGTGCGTCTGAGTATTCATCATCGAGAATTCATCCCCCTGTGTAGACCTTTAAAAAAACATGGTTTAAAAATTGGAATCATGGTGTTTTGCCAAACTCTAACACGCTCGTTTATGATAAGTACTAATTTCTCCTTAATTATTTGTTTAAATTGCAAAACATAGAACTATCGATCATTAGAATTTGTAGGATTGTCCAATGCATCCATAAATTCATCCTCGTCAGCAATTACTATGTTGTGAATTGTATCTTCCTCTAAGGTCATATCAATAATGTCTAGGCTCGTCGCATTGAGATCTCTATGTGATTCTGGATTTCGCCCCAAGCCTTCTAAAATTTGATTTCTCAGATCACGAATCTCGAGATCTTGTTGAGCAATCCGTTCTCTTAAATTAGAAACTTCTCTTTGCTGATTCCCTCTCTCATCCTCAAAATATTGAGATACTATAGTATTAACTTCGCCTCTGGTATACTGCTCAGGATTCCCAAGAAACTCTCTTAAAAGACCTTCACTACCTGAGGTTGCTATACGACTTGTATAATATTGAGGACCTAAGCGAGTCTCCATATTTTCAAACATCTTATGATAGAGCCCTAATGTGAGCTTAAGTCTACGGTTTTGCTCTTGAAGACTTGGATCTTGACTGCATTCATCATCCGCCGATAACAGTTGTCTAATATGCTGCCTTGATTCATTTCCCACTTCTAAAAATCGAGTATTATGAAGGTTGTCTCTACTTTTGCCTACTTCTTCTAAACGTATTTGCAAAGCCCGTATAGTCCCATGGTTCGTCTCCTGCGTACGCTGCAGTTCCTGTATTGAACTTTGCAATTCATTTTCCATTTGAGAGAGCTGTTCAAGGTCTCTATTACGCAAACTTAGTTGGCTTTCTAAAGCACAAATACGCGTTTGAGCATTTCCTTCTCTTTCCCTTAATAAAGTATTTACCTGCTCATAAGCAGAAGCTACTTTCTGAAAGTCTAAAAGATTATGCATAGAACTAATCTGCTGAAGAATTCCTTCATAGGCCTGTACAGATTGAACATATTCCAAGCATTTTTCTCTTAATGTAGTAAAACACTCTTGGCATTCCCGACTTATACTTCTACAATCCTCTACATTTGCAGATTGATCCGCAAATCTCTGATAATCCGCATTAGCAGTTTCATATGCTTCTCTAGCAGCATACAAACGAATAATTGACTCGTCTCTTTGATTTATAAGATCTTGATAACCAACACGAGCTTGACTACATTCTGAAAGCACATCTCTCAAATGCTGTTCTACTGTTTCTGTAGTTTCACTGGATGTTGAAGATACCTGAGGGGATCCCAAATCCTGGACATAAGACCGCACAATATTTTCCGAGATATGTTGGGATCGAGATACTAAAGCGCAACAAGTAAAACATCTCAAACTCGCACTGAAAAGTAAAACCCCAATGGCTACAGATAAACCAATGATTATGGTGGAGTATAACAGACCTAACTGTGATCCAAAAAGCACTACCGCAGCTATAGCTCCGGTAATAATCAATAAACTCGCTATTATTGACAGAATAGTCGCGACTAAACGAACTCGAGAATCAAGAAAATTACAACAACGATCATCAGAGTTCTCCAATTTCAAATAGAAACAAGGAGAAGCACACTTCATAAAAAAATCAATCCAAAATATAAACAGCTGAAGTATAGTATTTTCTATGCTGTTTTATTTCAAGTTCTTATTAAGAAGAGCGCGTTTAATTATTATTGTTTTTAACCTAAATCATTTAAAATCAAATAAAAAGAAAAATGAAAATTATCTGAAAAAAATAATCTGACATGAGAAATCGCCTGCTTAGAATCGATACAAAAATATAAGCTAAGCAAAAAAAAGACCTTTAGAGCACTTTTTGAGCAATTATCTCTTTTAGATTTAAGAGAATCGTCTACTCCTCATACACTTCTTTTATTTTCAGCATTTGTCATTAAGACTATCTTTTGATTAGAATTGTCTCCTTTATAAATTATAGGAATCCGCTATCTATACCGTACTACATAGATGCTCCCTCCTAATTTCAGGAGCAAGCATAGCTAAATACGACATCGCCAAAGCTTTATTTACATCAACAACCAAATCAAAGATTTGTAGAAACGCAGGTCTATTCCCAACATGCGCTTATTACACCGCATTTGGCGATGAATGAATTCTTTTAGACTGAGACCTATTCTATGACAAACATTCTTTCTAACGGTCTTTCCATTTATTCGATAAATGTCATTCCCAAAAAATCTTTAAAACAAACTCTACAAGTATATGCGGACAGTATTCATATTCATGTTCTCTATACGTTTATAAAAACTGACTTATTGAAATATTCACAAACTACTAATACTCTGGGGACTTGCAAAACTCTTTTTATTTCAATCCTGTCAGCAATCGTTAGCGCTATTCTTCTCTTGATTCTCTATCCTGTAAAGCTTGCGATTCTAGCAATCGGCTTATGTTTAAAAGATCCTGAAATAACGACATTATCCCCCTTACAAACCTTCGTACACAAAATTCAGGATATAACGAATCAACAACTCTATATTGATTGCAATAATCTCAGTCTCGTTCCAGAATCTTCTCCTTTCCTACAATCCTTCTTAACTCCAGAAACTCAGCCTTGGGAATTATCCAATCTAGAGAATGAGATATCCTCATTATGCTCTACCCTGCCTGAACCATGGGAAAAAATACTTAATTACGTCTATGCTAAACACCTTAAGAATCAGGAGACTTCTCCCAAACAGGAGATATCCTATGAGGGATCGCTATATTATACAGTCTTGCAAAAGCTAACAATAGCATTACAAAACCCAACCATCCCCAAAGATAAAAAACAACAACTCCTAGACTATATTGGAAGCTACGTAAACGCTTGTCCTCCTACTTGGATCGAAGTTATATTTAGAGAGTTAGCTGCAATCTACAACAAACAAGATACGAGCATTAACTACGTGCTACTTTGCGTACAGATGTTCAAAGAAAATCTGTTACAATCTATTGCTAATCGAGCTTCTGAAGAGTGGCATCACATATCAAGTTTTAAGCATTATCACGGACGTTCCTTAGGTTTGAATATGGATTCTCTGGTGCGTATTCAATTCACTGGCTACCTAATCCTAAAAAAACAAGCTCTCTATAATCGTGTTTATAAGCAATTTCTTGCTAACTACAGAGCTTCTGTAAAGAATCTTATCGAATATATCCGCTATCAAATCACTGATTCTTCTCAGGAACTGAAGAATTCCCTATCACTATATCTATACGAAACCATGAGAAAATTAGAAGTTCCGGAACATGAAATTTCCTCGGTTCTATCTTCTTTATTTTATGATGAACAGTTTGAATTAAATACTAAAGGAGTTGTCTTTATTCTCCTCCAACAAGGAATTCTAACTACAGAAGCGCAAACAACTATCGAAAAAATAACACACAGACTTCGGAATTTATTTCTTTAACTATTCAACAAACAAATCTGTAAAGAAATTTTTATAATCTATGCCAATAAAATCACTTAACAGTAACTACATAGAAATAAAAAAAGTTGCAAACAATCTTGTGTTCTTTTAAACTTTTTCAGCCTTTTTTTTACAAGGAACGAAAACAACCCTTTTAGGGAGAATTTTTGGCATATTTTTTCATTTAGGTAAATTTTTATGTCGCTAGAACACAATAATTTTCGTGCTGCTTTTGCACCACCACAGCCAGCTTCTGCATTACACGAAACCTCTTTTATCAAAACTGCAAATCAAAAGATTTCTTTTAGATCCATATTCAATGCGTTAAGCACTAAACTTGGGTCTTGTCTCTGTTTAAATCCAGAATTTCGTTCCGGTGCGGGATGGGTTTTTACCTTTGTTTTATCCGCCATTATCACAGTTCTACTTTGCATTCTTCTTCTTCCAATAAAGTTAATCCTACTAGGATTAAGCTGCTGCCCCTGCGCCTCTAGACCCGCTGTAAGAGGAGAAGAAATTCCTGTAATACCTCAACTACCCCAACCAACGCCTCCACCAAGTAGACGAGGTTCTGATTCCGGTATTTCTATAGGATTAGATTCAAGCAGATTTGCTCCAGAATCCTTTGCACCTATCCGTCCACAATCTCAAGTACGTCGTCCTTCTGTAGATCAAGCAAGCATCCCCAGCCAGCCCTCAATCCAACCCAATGGGATAGTTTCCCAAGACATCACACTTCGACAGTATCTACAAATGAACTATCCTGAAATAGACTTATCCGATATTACCCTAGAGAATTTAGGAATTAATTTCCTACAAGCTGAAGATCTCCCCGAAGAAACAAATATACTCGACCTCCCTGCCTCAATGTTTTTCCCAGAAGGAGCTCCAAATCTAGATCAATTACCTATTTTCTTAAGTCAACAAGACGAGACCTCAGCTTCAGTTGTGTCTCCACAACCGTCAATTATCCCATCGCAACCCGCTTCTGTTGCCCTGCCAGCAGACCAGACAATTCCTCAACAACAAGACATATCAAGCCAACCAGCGTCCTTAGTTGTTGATACATCTGCAGCCGCGGTCTTTCTTCAACAAGAAGTTGATCAAACCTTGACCGCTAGAGATTTTTTAAATAGGGCCTATCCAAATGCGAATCATAGCGTGCTTATCCACGGCGCTCGTGTAAATGTACGACTTCAAGGTATTGCTGTGGGTGAAAATGACGAAGATATTCTCAATCTCCCTGCTCTTATTGCTTTTCCTGATTTAGTTGCCGGGCAACCCATACGACCTACATCGTTAAACCTCTTTGATGAACCAAGAGCTCTTTCTCCGCAACAAGAAGAACCCGCACCTCCCCCTCCTACTGCAGAAGAATTAATGTCTCCCAATGATCCTAGATACATATTCCTACAAAATAACTTCCCGAACTTAGAGCACGAATACTATAACCAACATATCAACCTACTTGCTTCATTAGCTGGAATAGATGCACAGAACCTTGATCTGCTTCAACTACCTCTAGAGGTATTTGTTGCGACACCGGCTCGCGCACCTGACTACGAGCCTATTTCAATGGAAGATGCCGCATTAAGACTCCAAAACAGCATGACATCATCACAAGACCTAACCCCAGAGGAAGTTGCAGAAAGAAACAATAAATTTACTAATTATCTCATAGAAAATTCACCAAGACGTTGGACCTTCTTGAACAGATTAAAAAACAATATTATTTCAACAACTATAAGCCTAGATCTGCGTAGAGATTGGTTCATAATGTTAGACACAATAGCTAATAAAACTCTTCCAGAATTAGCAACAGAAGAGTTTCAACAACGTGCACAGGGCTATCTCTTTAAAATTAATACGCTTCTAAAAAACAATGACCTCTCTCCAGAAAGAAAAAAGGAGATGTTAAAATATATAATCTCGCATAAATCCAGTTCTCCTGAGATATGGTTAGAAGCTATGCATCAAGAATTATTGCTACAAGAAAGCCTTCAACCAGGAACAGTTATAACCACACAGGAAGCAAACGAAGATACAGACGAAGCTGAGGGAACACTAATAAACCGAGTGATGCCGCCTTGCAATACACAAGCAAGCGCTGAAGAAATTGCTGGATATACTCAACTATTACGACATCAATTTTCTCGTCCCGTATTTATAAATCAAGACAGCATACACCTTGCTCCAACTAACGACGAATATCTACAAACCCTAACTAGTAATTCACCAAATAACTGGGGTCCAATCAAAGTCCCTCTAGGGAACAAAATCAAAGAGCTCACGCAAAACTACAGCATACGTAGAGCTTGGACAAAAATCCTCTCAGAATTACCGAACGGAGCTGGTGGTATGGTGAGCTCAGAAGACGCCCAGACTCTTGCTCGAGGAACTATGTTCCAGATTCTTAAACTTCTAAATAATGAAGCAATACCAACTGACAGGAAGCTATCAATCATAACTGTCATAGCCTCTTTCAGCGATAGATGTGGTCCTACATGGGTAAGGGTTGCAGGACAAGAATTACAAAACATATTCAACTCAAACAACCTTTCAACAAATGTCATACTCTCTTGGGTACAGATATGTAAAGAACACCTGCTTTCTGAAGTCTTTAATAATGAAGCACAGTGGCATATGATGACAGCATTTAAAGAGGTACACGGTTCTGAATTAGGTTTAGATAATACCGGTATCATTTTAGATGGATATACAATGTCATTGGCGAGGGATTTCAGATCAGGATACCACGCTCAATACTTGAATAGATTCAGAAACAGGTATATCCAGATGGGAGAACAGGTTGTCGAATCAGCTCTAACACAGGCTCTTACCGGCTCGGATGATCAGGTAAATACATTACAAGGTATTGTTCTTGCTGATCTAGAAGCTGCTGGGGTACCAGAGTCTGAGCGTGCAAATATCATGATGGATGTTTTCTTCACTGAAGAAAATGAATACAAACCAACCAGAGAAGTAATTTGTTACCTACTATTAAAAGCAGGAGTTATTACGCATCTGAATAATAACAACTAAACTTTGAGACAACTCTCTCCGATGCTAAGGCGACATAATACCTAATTATGTCGCCTTAGTCTTTTCTCTCAAACACAAAATGATTCCATATACACGTTTCGGAAAAAGACGATCTTGTTATGATTGTTCGGTACGTTCTCTATACAGAATTATAAATCTATAACGATTCCACTTCTTACTGGAATTTTTCTTTCCCACCAAGAACGACCTTGATTTCAAACTTTATAGTTAAAGTTAATATAAAAAACTATATTACAACAACTTAATAAAATAATTTTAGAACTAGAATCAAACTGTTATAATGATAGAATGTTAAAACAATAAACTGATTTAACCCTTAGAGAATACACTAACAATGAGCGTATCCCTTGACCCAAATAATTCCCATCTACCGTCACTCCCTGATTCCCGAACTTCCTCGTGCTGTAACCGCATTACCACTCTCATAAAACAGATTACCTACTGTCATCTGTTCTACAAACTTTTTCGGGAAATAGGCTCTACTTTAAGATTGCAACATCCAACATCTTGTTTAGATCACCTACTTATCGCTCTAGTATGTGTTGTTTCAGTTTTTATTTCTCTTGTACTTTACGTTCTACTCCTTCCCGTTAAACTACTCGCTCTAGCAATTTCTTCTGCCTGTCAAAGGAAAATAGATGCAATCCCTCTTCTTCCAGAAACTCAAAAAATCTTCAAACCCTTAACAGAAACACAACAAGCATTTGTTGAAGAAGTAAAAAGAGCGGTGCTCCAAAAAGTATCTGGAGAATTTGAAATCAATATGTCGCCGGACGTCTTACGTCTAGCCCCCCTACCTTCACCATTTTTAAACTCATTAGCAACGACATCCTACTCAAGAAGTTTATGCGATTATAAAAAACTCAAAAGACTAATTAACAATCTAAATTGCTGGAACTCTGATTGGCAAATTATTATGAATTATCTTACTTACTTAAAAGAAGATCCATCTCATCCTGATGCTCAAACATTCCCCATCCTGATGCATCATCTAATCCTAGCTCTGGAAGATCCTAACATTTCTCAAGAAAATAAAAGGATTGCCTTGAAGGAAATTTCCTCCTATGCAACTACATGTAAACCGACTTGGGGAGAGACCATTTTTAGATCTATCAATAATCTTTACAACACACGAAACTATGGAAGAGATCAGATGCTATTATGGTTACAAATGTTTAAAGAACATTTGCTTTCTCAACAGCACCTCATTGCTCATAAAGAAGAATGGCATCAAATTAATGGTTTAAAACGTCTGTGTGGTGAACAACTCGGCTTAATCACCGATCATTTAAATGAAAATCTCTCAGGCCTCACATTACGTCAGACTTCAACTCTTCCTCAAAAGGTAGCACAATATACAGAGCTTAAAAATAGCTTTATAGAGGCTTACCGAAGATCATGCTCTGATTTAATACACTATATCCATAATGCATTCTTAACATCAAAAGCTGAAATACAAGCACGCGTTTATAATTTCCTAATCGAAGAAGTTGCTAATATCCTCAATCTTCCTGAAACAGGAGCACATATCGATTTAGTACTCGATTGCTTCTATGATGATAATTACGAACTCAAGCGCGAAGGAATTATCTATCTCCTTTATATCATGGATATTATAATTCCCAAAACAGACACTTAGATACTCTAAAATTGCAAAAAAAAGCGCATGTAAGATACACAACGCCTTTTCATCTTCAAATGTGTTCAATACCTCTTAGAAGATCAAACGCATACCCCCATTCAAATCATAAGATACTGTATGCTCCCTCCACTCATAAGTAAATCCTAAGAATGTAGAGAAATAGGAATTCCATTCTGTATCATTACTAAATTGGGCTTTCATGGATTTTCTAGAAAGATCGGAGCCAATTCCTTCCCAAGAATAAGAAGCTGCCGGCAAATTGATAAGAACCGCAGGAGCCTGACGATAGACATCAAAGGCATAAGAAAAACTTAAGCTATTCACTTCAGAACGCTGTCCTCGAGAATAACTATGTTCCAAAGTGATACCAAAAGGGATGGCTACGTTCTGCAAATGTCCTTCAGCAAACGTTCTTACTTCACTACCTATCTCTGTAAATGTAGGAAGATCAATGTAGACATATTCAGCTTCTACAAAAGGTACGACAGCAGAAACAATCGATGAAATAAACCTACGTGAATTCACGATATGCCGATAATCCACATGAGCATCTGCTAAAATTCCTCTGCTATTCCAGGATCCTTTAGATCTACCTATATTTAACGTGGGATATGTTGTATTCAAGTCGTTATGAATATCACTATAGATAAACACACCTTTGAACAACCAAGAACCTGCAAAGATACCTACATATCCAGAACCTAAATAACCACTTTGATCACTACGTGATGAATATGACTGGCTATCTGTATAACCAAAGAACTGTGCGAAGCTTCCTCCTATTAAGAAATCCTCTATCAACTGTGTATCCAAACCCAAAGCATAGCCACCTGCTCGGTGAGTAAAACCATCTATTTTAGCAATTGTTGCACAATTGGAGAATGTTCCCATCCCAGATCCCCAAATATTCGTTGAGAAATCTAATTCCATTCTTTGCGCAGTAATGTTGTGAGCTAATTGCTGTTGTTTCAAAGCTCGCAAATCTCCATATTGTCCCCATAAAGTATTCAATACAATGGACCCATCCTTTTCAGGATTTAACTTATAGCTGGTAGGCTTCCAGTTAATCATTAGCTTACCATTAATGACCTGAGGATCAGACCATTTGCCCATATGTCCATAAGTGTCTTCAGTAATTGTAGGTACAGAAACTTTAACATGTAACTCTTCCAAAGAACGATCCAAATCAGGAATATCTGAAACTGCAGAAGCACTTCTAAACGAAAGTAAAGTGATATCTGCCTCTTTATTCAATAAAGCGTGATTTTCATAACCAATACCTGCAGAATCCACAAGCTTCAAATCTAAAGATCCTGAACCAATTGTCGTTCCCTTAGGAACGATAATTTGTGGAGGTTGAGGAGTTATTTCATCATCACCAGCAACAAAAGAAGCTAAATCCACACCAAGAACACTAATATCTGCTAAGGTCCTCTCATCAGAATTCCTACCAGAATCATAAGCACTATAGTAAGATGTTGCAGAAGGACTTTCTGGTTTTTCTGTAGGCTTAGCATTAGGATCGAAAATACGTAATACAGTTCCTGCTGAGAGCAAGATCTCGCTACCTCTTTCTTGCTTCAAACCACATAACCAGAGCTGAGCCTTATCAGATAGGATAAGAGTTCCTGACTTTAATAAAGCTACTTGAGGAATTTTAGATGTTGCGCAAGCAAAGCGAATATTTCCAGAATGAGAAACTTCTGAATCATCTTTAGCTTTAGAGTTAAGTATTAACGTCGGATCATCTAAAATATCCTCATGAGATACTGAGCTCTTTCTTAGTGTTAGATCCTCGAAAACAATAGCGTCTGAGAAATGGACGGTATTTTCTCCAGCAGCAGATATTTCAACTAATTTCGATTCTTTACCCGCAAAATAAAGTCCATTAGAAATATCTTCGGAAGTTCTATTTCCTTGGAAAACAATGTCTCCTCCTAAAGCCTCTAAAATTACTGTTCCCTTTTCACAAATATGCACAGCACCACCTATAGGGGCATAGTTATTGTAAAAAGCTACAGAACCCGCATTTTTATTGATGACTAAATCTTGAGTATAGATAGCACCACCACCGAACAAATTATGTTCATGATGCTTTGAAGCTGTTGTACTATTTCCTGAAAAGATTACATCTCCAATATTTTCTGTAATGACGACTTTAGTATTATCACTCACTACCTTAGAAGCAAAAGGCTCTTGAGATTCGGGGTTTAAAGAACCCGTTAAAATCGCACCACCAAAACATCCCGAGGAATTCCCTGAGAAAAGTACTTTATTTTCATTTTCACTAATTATTACAGAAGTTTTAGCAAAAACAGCACCTCCACCACTATGATGTCCTGTAGTATTAACTTGTCCTTCTTCAAGATTATCTACATAGGGGTCCCCAAAAACTAGATTGTCTTTAAATTCTATCTTGCCAAGGTTTCTAGAGATCAAAATATCGCCCTGAGCACTAGCAATGGCTCCACCAGCAGTCACAGTTCTATTACCAATAAATGAAACCGAAGATTCATTATTTTTAATACTTAAGGTATCTCCTAAAGCACAAACAGCACCTCCGAGGAATTTTGAATAGTTACGGATAAATTGAACTCTCCCATTATCAGAGATAGTTACTACTTTAGATAAGATAGCACCACCACTACTATTCTCACCAGAGACGTGGTTATTAGTGAACGCAAGTTCTATGTTATTTTGCAAACTAACTCTATCTATTCCAAAGAGAGCACCACCACCTAAGGGTTGTTCTTTTTGTATTTTACTATCGCTAATTTCCATGCAATTGTCTGAGAAAGATAAAGCAGCAGCATTGTCTTCAATCTCTATATGTTTAGCGAAAATAGCTCCCCCACCACGAATTCCTAAATCTACAGGTGAAGATTCTACTGGTGTACTTGAAGCACTTTCTTCTTCGGAACTCTCAGGCACTATAGGAAGAGGAAGAATTTTCCCTTTATTGTTAGAGAAAGCAATTGCTCCAGAGTTATCTGTAATCTTAACACCCTCATGAGCAAAAATAGCTCCCCCACCAATACATGTGCTATCGGATTCAAATTGACCTGCGGCATTCTTAGAAAATGTAATATCCCCAATGTTTCCTGAGATTAAAATATGCGCTCCATACAAAGCTCCTCCACCAAGATGACTATGTGTCTCTTGAGATTCCAATAAATTCTCATTGGATTCAAAATTTATCGACCCTGAATTATCTATAATCTTAATATCCCCTGATCCATATAGAGGCTCTTTAGAATGTGTATAAGGCTGGTCAGGAAGTAAGCAATAAATAGCACCACCACCGAATTTAGAAGTATTGCCTTCAAAAGTAATATTTCCAAAATTCTGGCCGATCTCTACTTGATTTTGCGAACTAATCGCCCCACCTGTAACTTCAGCAGAGTTTCCCTTGAACCAAGAATTTCCAACATTCTCTACTATCCTTATATTTCTAGATAAAAGAGCTCCTCCAGAAGACTTAGAAGTATTTTTGAAACAATGGATTCCTCCATTGTTTAAGAAACTAATTCTCTCCCCAGAAGCTAAAGCACCTCCACCTAAAAATGTGCAACCTTGAGGAGAAATTAAAGCGTGATTATCTAAGAACTCTATGGATCCCACATTTCCAACAAAATCAATTGACTTGAGAGAAGATACTGCACCTCCAGATAGAGCATGATTCCCGACGTAGTGCATATCTCCACGATTTACAGAACAAACAAAATTGCCACAAGCTAGGGCTCCACCGTTTGCTTTATCTGCGTGGTTGCCGTCTATCAAAAGACTCCCAGAATTATCTAAGAAAATAATTTCTCCGCTGGAAAATCTAGATTTATGAGATTCACCATGTACCTTATGAGCATTAAAAGCTCCTCCACCTTTGGAAAAATCCGCAATTTCTCCAGAATATCTGATATCCAAATCTGTATTGCAGCTAACTATAGTAACATCATGACAACCGTTCACAGCAATGCTACGGCCTGAAACAGCACCTCCACCAGCTAGAGATTCACAACCATCAAAAAGGAGTCTTTCTTTAAGATGTTCAAAAACAACATCTTCATCAGAATATACTGCAGCTCCCGCACCTATGGATCTTAAATTAGAAAAAGATAATCCTGATTTAGATCCAGTTCCCACAAGAGCAATACCTAAAAATCCCGGATTAGTTTCATCTGTAGGATAACCCGATAGGTTTCTATAGCAAAAGGCTAAGCCTTGCCTAGGATCATCTATACTATACTTTCGATTCGCCTGAGGTCCCTCACTTTCAACAGTAGAAATATTTTCTGAGTTTGTAGACAACTCTGTATCTACATTCTTCCATGATAAAGGCTCTAACGTCTCGAATAAAGTACTTACATCTACTAAATGCTGTCTCTGATCTGCTTCTGCACCTAAAATCTTAGTAACACATGAGGAAACACCATTTATAACCGAAGTATCTACATGTACTTCTGCTTCTTTATTTTCCTTCTTAGGCTCCTGTGTATCTGAAGATTTATCTTTTTTAAAAATACCCGCTGAAGTCGTTTCTAATTGTGTTTTTAAAGGAGGATTATTGAGAAATGCCTCTGAAACTGGTTCATAACCATATAATCTATGATTATTAGAGATCATCCCAGTGGAAACTAATATTGCTAAAACTACGGAATGGGAAAATGTAGATTTTGGAAATCTTGATACCTTTTTTGCGACCATCGTAAACCTAATTCAGAGATGTTTCAGTATTCGTTTTCAAAAGGTTTATCACTATCAATACGATCCCGTCAATAGAGAAAGATGGTAAATAGACAAACTTAAAGACTAGGATAGACTAGATAAAATCTGCTCACAAACACGTGCCCGAGCTAAATCTATAGATCCAGAAATTCCATTAAATAAAGATCTTCCACAAGCTTTCCCATGACATTTTATTACAAGTTTGGAAAGCCCACACACCATTGAGCCAGGATAAATCGTATAATCTAACTGTCGTTTCACATCAGACTCTAATTTATCTCCTAAAATATGGCGCAGGAAATCAAAAACACCCTCGGCAGTTTTCAAGAAGATGTTTCCTGTAAACCCGTCAGAAACAACAACATCCACACTGCCGCCAAAGACGTCCCCACTTTCAATATTACCCAAAAAGGCATCCTGAAAGGTTTCTCTAAGAATACGAAAGGTTTGCCGATGAGCTTCAGTCCCTTTTCGTTCTTCAGAACCAATGTTCAACAAACCTATAGTAGGACGTTCCGTCTTTCCAAGACATTGTCTATAGGCCAAACCCATGCGAGCAAAACCTAACATCTCGTCTGGATTCACAGAAACATTAGCACCAACATCCAATATGACTGCACAACCACGCATAGTGGGCACGCGAACAAGTAAAGCTGGACGACGAACGGTGGGAAATACAGGAATTTTAGCTCGAGATAAGGTAATCAATGCTGCGGTATTTCCCGTAGAAATAAATGCATCTATCTTATCCTCTTTAAGATAATCTAAACCCAGAGCCATGGATGAAGATTTTTTGCGAATAGCGGATAACGGAGAATCATCCATAGTGACAAAGCCTTCCGAAGCAATTATCTCAGGATATTCTTTATGTGTGTAGTTATTGAGTATCTGCTCCTTCACCTCATCAGAAGCAAAAGCAGTAAAAGAAATGTGCGAGTTCGAAGCTCGAGAATTGAGTACATCGATTAGCACTTCCCAAATAATGAGAGGAGAGTGATCTCCTCCCATCAGATCTATGCCAATTTGTACGTTCATAACACAAATATATTGTTATTTCTTTTCTACAGTCATAACGGCTTTCCCGTTATAAAAACCACAAGAAGTACAAATCGTATGAGGAATAAAAGCTTGCTTGCAGTTGTTGCAGACAGCGGCATGACGAGCTTTTTTCGCATGATGACTTCTTCGGATATTTTTTCGCGCATTGCTATGTCGATTGCGTGGTACTGCCATATCTCTCACCTTTTATAAATTGTCAAAAGGGGTTTCCCCTTTGATTCTTTTTCTATCTTCTAAAAATTGTACAATATTTACTCTTTCAGGACAGCCATCTTTCTTGCATTCTTGAAAATGATCGCTCTCTAAGAGAAGTTCTTGTCTAATTAAATCTTTACAATCAAATACGCCCGATTTGACATCTTCGTGACAAATCAAATGTGAAATTTCTATTGAATCTACAGAGTATAAAAAATTTTTATCACAAACACAACAATGCAATCCTAATTGTGTAGATACGCTTAAGGATAAAATCCATTGCTCATTGTCTATCTTTTCTAAATTGCCCGAGACTTCGATGGGATTAGAGAAAAGTTCCTCTTCACCCGACTCACGAATGTTCTCTGGATTTAAAGAATATCTTATTACCTCTTTTTCCCCAGGAAACTTTAGTCGGCAAATATATAATTTTAAATCATCAATGTTTCCCATAAGAAAATCTCAAAGCTATGTTTAAAGCTACTGTGAGTTTGAAGACAAGAGTTTACCAAACAAGATAATTATAGAAAACAAAGACATACTTTAAATCTATTGAGACAATAAATAAAACTATCATTTTTAATTTAAAAGAATCAATAAACCATTTCTGTAGAATTTTTTACCTATTTTTTTTATAATTCCTTCCGCAGTCAGTAGACAAATATCTAGGAAGTTTAAGACCGCTTCTACAAACAAACCTATTCCCGAATTATATCCGAGCAATAGCAGGAAAGACGGATTAGGCATCAAGGAAGACCATGGAAAACGACATCTTATTAAATATAGAGTCTAAAGAAATTCGCTACGCTCATCTAAAAAACGGTCAGCTTTTTGATCTCATCATTGAAAGAAAAAAAATTCGACAACTCAAAGGCAACATCTATCGAGGTCGCGTAACTAATATCTTAAGAAACATTCAATCTGCTTTCATTAATATTGATGAAAGAGAAAATGGCTTCATCCACATTTCAGATGTATTAGAAAATTCTAAAAAGTTTGAACAAATGTTCGATATGGATTTCGATGTTCTCCCCAAAGAAAACAATGAAAAAACCGAAGCCCCAATAGAAGAGTTATTAAAATTAGATAGTCCTGTATTAGTTCAGGTGGTTAAAGAACCTATAGGAACCAAGGGCGCACGTTTAACCTCAAATATTTCTATTCCGGGACGTTATTTAGTTTTACTGCCTAATTCTCCTCATCGTGGTGTGTCTAGAAAAATCGAAGACCCCCACATGAGAGATCAGCTAAAACAGCTTATTCGTTCTTTTGAAATGCCCCAAGATATGGGTTTGATTTGTCGAACAGCCAGCGTACTTGCTTCTACTGACGCATTAATAAATGAAGCTCATGACTTGCTTGCAACTTGGAAAAGTATCTTAGAAAAATTCCACTCCACAGATCAACCTTGTCTACTTTATGAAGAGACCGATATCTTAAAAAAAGCTGTAATCACCTGCATAGATAAGAATTATAAACGCCTACTAATTGATGATTATTCCACCTATCAAAAATGTAAGCATATGCTAAAAAAATATTCCCCCGACTCCGCTGTAAAAATTGAATACTATCGTGATTCAATTCCTATGTTTGAGCGATTCAATATCGAAAAAGAAATTGATAAAGCAACAAAGCGAAAGATTTGGCTTTCCAGCGGTGGTTACCTATTTTTCGATAAAACAGAAGCAATGCATACTATTGATGTGAACTCTGGGAGAAGCACACAATTAGAAAGCGGTGTTGAAGAGACTCTGGTTCAAATCAATCTAGAAGCTGCTGAAGAGATCGCTAGACAACTTCGCCTACGCAATGTTGGTGGTTTGGTCATTATCGATTTCATAGATATGAAATCACGTAAAAATCAGCGTCGTGTTTTAGAACGTCTAAAAGAACATATGAAATATGATGCCGCACGCTGCACTATTTTAAGTATGAGCGAATTCGGTCTCGTAGAAATGACCCGTCAAAGAAATCGCGAATCTCTAATGCAAACACTATTTACAACGTGTCCTTACTGCAGTGGTAATGCAATTATCAAAACTCCAGAAAGTGTAGTTATTGAAATTGAAAGAGATCTCAAAAAAGTGATCAACCATAAAGAACACTCCCATCTATGTTTAGTTGTTCACCCGGAAATTGCTGGTTATATGAAACAGGAAAAAGACGATGATGAACTCATTCGCCTGGCTAAACAATTAAAAGCTAAATTACAAATTAATACTTCGGACTCGCTTCATCTCAATCATTACCAATTCTTCTCATTAGTTACAGGAGAGAGTATTGAGTTATAGGCATGGTTATGCATTTTTCTACGTATTTACTACAGGCCTTTGGCAATCAATCCTTGCCCGAGCCTTTGTATCAGAAGTTTCAGATATATCATCAAAACTATCTTGATGCTGCAACAAAAAAATGTTCTTTGGAGAAAGCAGAGGAACTATGTCTACAATGGCTGAAAATTGTGATTGAGGATCTCAAGGACCCTTTTATCTTCCCCCCTTACCATAAGAAAATTCGCTCACCAGTAGACTTATTTAATTTTGGCAAGCAATTTTTCTCAGTTCTTGTAGATGATGAGAATTCTAAAATTTACAATCTTCATCAACTAGATCATATTCAAGAATTCATAGATCGCAAAGATAACGTTATTCTACTTGCAAATCATCAAACAGAATGTGACCCCCAGTTGATGTACTATGCTTTAGGAAAAACTCATCCCAAGCTAGTAGAAAATATGATTTTCGTAGCAGGAGATCGCGTGACTTCTGATCCCCTAGCACGTCCGTTTAGTATGGGTTGTGATTTATTATGCATCTATTCAAGACGTCATATTAATAATCCTCCAGAACAAAAGGAGGAGAAGCTTCATCATAATCAAAAGAGTATGAAAACATTGAAAACTCTACTTAAGGAAGGGGGTAAGTTTATTTATGTAGCTCCTGCAGGAGGTAGAGATAGAAAAACACATGAAAATCTTCTTTATCCCACAGAATTTCAACCAGAAAGCATAGAGATGTTTCGATTATTAACGAAAGCATCGGCAAGACCCGCTCATTTCTATCCATTCGCATTAAAAACTTACGACATCCTCCCACCCCCACCAACAGTAGAAGATGCTATTGGAGAATATCGAGCAATTTTCTTTGCTCCCCTTTTCTTCAGTTTTGGAGAGGAGATTTTATTAGAACATCTATGCTCTGAAGAAGAACTTTCAGAATGTGATAAGCGTAGTCAACGAGCATTAAGATCAAAAAAAGCATTCTCCATTTTAACACAGCTATATGAGGAATTATAAGAATGAAGTGGAAGGCACTGTCTGTTACTTTACTGTTATCTCTACTAGTAACAGCATGCAAACAACACACACGGACAATCCCCGATCAGTGCCCCCTAAAAGTTCTTACCCCATCTATAGCAAATCAAAAAACTGCCAAAATCATCTGTGCAAATGGCCTTCAATTACTAATAATTTCTAATCCAGGAATCTCAACTTCAGGAGCAGCTCTAGCAGTAAAAACAGGAAATTCCTCGGATCCTAAAGAATTTCCTGGATTAGCACATTTAACAGAACATTGTGTATTTTTAGGAAATGAGAAATATCCAAATAGTGACGGATTTTCCCATTTTTTAAGTAATAATAATGGCACGTATAACGCCTACACTGGCTCTTATACAACAAGTTATCTATTCTCTATAAAGAACTCAGCATTTTCTGAAGCTATAGATCAATTCGTCCACTTATTTATTCAACCTCTTTTCGATCAGGAGGACGTTGATAGGGAGAAAAATGCTGTAAACCAAGAATTCGCGATGCATCCGAATAAAGATCTTCGTCGTGTACATCGTATTCAACAACTTATTGCTCCTAAAGGACACCCTATTCAGAGATTCGGATGTGGGAATGCATCTACTTTAGCAAAAGTAAGATCTCAGGATATGCATCCGTGGTTTGATCAGCATTATCATCCTGAAAATATGATTGCTGTTGTTCATACAACAGAGCCAATAGAGAAGGCTGTAAAAAAATTCCCAAAAATCTTTGCTAAGATTCCTTCTAAGAAAAATAATCTTCATAAAAAAACGTTCTCTCACCCTGAAGAGGATTTCTCATCAGGAAAACTTTATATTAATTCTGCTGTAGAACCCACAGCAAGTATAAAGATTTATTGGCATCTCTATAACACATCTCAAGCTTCTCTCGGTTGTTATGCGGCCCTGGCTTATGTGTTAAATCATGAAGCAACAGATAGTCTCGTCTCTTTATTAAAAGAAGAAAAACTTATTACGGAGTTTGATTCTGGATTTTATAAAACTTCAGAAAGTACAGGAAGTTTCACTATCTATTATCAGCTCACTGAAAAAGGTGAGAGAGAATACTCAAAGGTATTGCTCCATACCTTTAAATATTTACATCAAATCCAAAAACAAGGAATTCCTGAATATTGTTTGAAAGATATTTCTACAATCAACGCCCTAGAATACTGCTACAGTTCAAAAACAGATCTTTTTAGAACTCTTCAGGGACAAATCGCGGATCTTATAGATGAGGATTTAACTACCTACCCATATCAATCACTTGTTTATCCACAATATTCTTTTCAAGAAGAACAAGATACCCTGACGATCCTTTCGGATCCCTATCAAGCCCATTATGTATTATCAACAAAAAATCCTGAGAATTGGAAAGATGCAACAAAGCATTACGACAGCATTTTTAAAATGGATTATTATGAAAAATCCCTACCAGATTTAGAATCTTACAAACAGGCTTCTGTACAAGAGCACATGGCTCTACCTCAACCAAACATCTATATTCCGAAAAATATTGAGGTTTCAAACATATCTAAAATAGACAACAAGGAATTCCCCTTCAAACCTCAGCTAGCATATGAAGATGCCGGTCTTACCTTCTACTATTGTGAAGATCATTTCTATACAATGCCCAAGCTTACTATAAATTTGCGCATGCGCTCTCCTAACATCTCTAGGAAAGATATCCGTTCATTAATAGCTACAGATCTATGTTCCCTAGCAATTAATGAAAATCTCCTTAAGCAATACTATCTAGCAGCTCAAGCTAGTCTTTTCTTCTCCACCTCTTTACGTGGAGACGGGTTGAATTTAGAAATCACTGGATATAACACGACAGCACCTATCCTATTGAAATCTATTTTATCTTCCCTAAAACCATCCATAAATCAAGAAAGATTCGATATACATAAGCAACAGCTTATGGAAACCTATCAAAGAAAGATCTCAGAATGCCCTATACGAGCAGGTATGGATAGGCTTTGGTCTTATACCCTAAACGATGTCTATTCCTATCATGATAAATTGACTACCCTTCAAACTATGGATTTTGAAGAAGTAGAAAAATTTTCAAACATCATGTTTGAACAACTACATGTTGAAGCCATGGCTCTTGGACCGCCCTCAAAAAAACAAGAACAAGAATTAGTAACTATTGTTAAAGACTTCGTTTCCTCCTACCCTACGTATGAAGCAGATGCTTTCTATTATCAAAGACAAGACAAAGAAATCTCAAATATAAAAATAGATTACCCTTTATCCGGAAATGCTATGTTATTAGTTCTTCAGGATAAACATTCCTCTTCTATCGAGCATATTGTTGCTACGGAGATGATGTTTAAATGGTTACACCACATAGCCTTTGCTCATTTGCGAACAGAACAACAATTAGGTTATGTCATAGGGGCGTGTTATCACGAACCTTTATTGTGTCCTTCGGGTCTATTTTATATCCGTTCTAATGCCTACACACCTCAAGAGCTTGTAATAAAAACAAAAACGTTCATTGAAGGAGTTGCTATATCTCCAGAGAAATTTGGAATGTCTGAGCAATATTTTTCTGATTTAAAAGACGCTTATATAAAAAATATCACTGACCCCACATATTCCTTAGAGTCCATGGGATCAGCTTTATTTTCCTTGGCCTTTGAAAAAGCTTCTGTACAATTCTCGCTGCCTAATGAAAAGATTATTGCCGCTAAAGCTATGGATTACATGACTTTCAAAACTTATTGCCAAGAATTTCTCAATCAAAAACCAGGATCAGAAATTCCTGTATATATTCATGGGAAAGACCGTTAGGTTTTTCCTATCTAAAGAAACAATAAATGAATTCAGGAATATCTCTAAGAAACCAAAATGTCATCAGAGATATTATTGATGGTCCTAAAGCAAATAGGAATAACCATCCCAAAGATAATGATGAAGATGGGAATGAAGGCCTTAAGATAAGATAACCGACAATATTTGGCATATTCGAAACAATTGTAAGCCCTCCTGCAGACATACACCCAGCTATAACAAGATAAAGGAAACAATCTGTAGCCACAGGAAGATTATGGACAAGATAATTCACCAAAGCATTATCTAAGAATATAGATAGGGTATATGAAGTAATCATATAACCAAAATCTGACATTCTATGCATCAGTTCTAAAACCCACCACTCTTGAAGTTCTCCGAAAATCACAAGACCCGCATAAAACAGCCCTACAAAGCAAACTTTCGAAATGTTGATTGCATGCTGATAGAAAATTGTAAATTTCTGAAATCCTAAATAAAATATTAAAATAGCAGCCATCAATAATGGTACAGATCTAGCTAGGATTACAGAACCAACAAGAACAATATGAACAAAAATAATCCATTTCGGGACTCGTTCATTCATCATAGATGGATTTGTTACTACCTTAGGAAAATTATTAAATTCTTTTCTAAAAATAAGATAGTAAATAGTTGTCGACAATAGGATAGAAATTACAGATTTCCAACAGAAATATTTTAAAATAACGCTATTTCCCCATTTCACCGAGGGCAAAATAATAAATAGAGCTCTAGAAGACAGTGCGGATGTTAATCCTCCCATAGAGATATTAGAAAATAGTAATCCCATTGTTGCGTAAGCAAAACGCGGAGTTGGAGAAAACTTATAAAAGTTCCTAACAAGCAACGTCGCAGCAATAATCATAGCCCCTGTTTCTTTAAGAAGCACCGCAGATAGTGGTGAGGCTATCATCAGAGTCCACCACCAACATCGTGGAGATTGTCGACCTATTTTTGCAATATTTGAAAAAATACGTTCTGAGAAATAAACAATAGGTCGCGATTCAAGAAGAATGAGCATAATAACAATAAAGAGAGAGAATACATAATTCCTGCTGTTGAAATAACTCATAGTCACTCTATAGCCCTCAGAATAGAGAAACCATAGAAACAGAGGAGCTGCCCAAAGAACAAAAACTAGCTCTACCCTACTTATCAATCGATAGAATTCACTGAGCCAAAGATATTTCTTCCATCTTTCAGGAAACACCATTTTCTTATGTTGATATAATTGACATCGACTGAACAGCCAAGGCGTAAGAAACGTATGTAATATCGAAAAGAAAAAAAGTAAAGTCGCCCCTGTCTTCAAGGATGAAGAATACTGAGGTAAAATCATAAACAACCTAGGAGACGCTAATTCTTATAATTAGCAATAGAGATATTTCGAGTAAAAATAAAGACTCAAAAACCTTTTCCTGAAAGCAAGGTAAACAATTGAGAAGTTTTTCTCTGTTGAAAATAGAATGGAGGAAAGAAATTGTAAAAAATTTTTTATTTCTATAAGTAAAAGAGAGAGATGAGGGTCTAACTATGTCGCATACAATTACACTACTGACTGCTGATAACAATACTGATGAGATTAAAAAAGCTCTTCAACGAATTACTGTTGCTTCTTCGTATGTTCTTAAATCTTCACCTGAGCAAGAAAATACTGATCAGCCATATGAAGTTTGTCAAGCTGAAAGTACTCTTTCTGTAGAGGCAAGTAAGATAGCCTCCGTTGCCGAAGGCACACTATTATCTTGTTGTTGTAAATAAATTATTGCGATTCAGAAACCATTCACCGCTATGTTTGCGCAGACTATTTACAAGCAAACCGTGACTATCTTGAATAGTAGTATGAATAGCTTGGACTACAGAAGGATCTGTTTCTATTTCTATGGGATAGCTTACAAATAAAGTTGCCCCAGCTCCAGACATACCGACATGAGCATGAAAAGGACTCCATATCCTTTTTAGCATTTGTTTTTTCTCTTCAAGATCCTTACGAAAACGAAATACGGACTTCTCTAAATCATTTTCTTTCCTGTACAAAGCTATATCTTCTTCCCTATGGGAAAAATCATCAGGGTGTAAATAAGAAAAAGCATCTTTAGTAAGCACTCCTTCATCAGAAAAATATAACACATATCGCTCTTCACAATTGTAATCTTCATAGGGAAGAATCTCTTCACCACAACCTATGCCTATGGCAGATCCTGATGAAAAAAATAAAGGTACATCCATACCTATCTTTTTTCCCAATTCTTGAAGGACATCGTTGGATAATTGTGTTTGGAAATGCTTATTTAAAGCATAGAGTGCTGTTGCAGCATTACTACTACCGCCACCTACGCCAGCTCCTATAGGAATACGCTTATCCAATCTCCAGGTTACAGGATCATTTACCTCGGTGTAGTCTCTAAAAATCTGAAGACTTTTCCATATGAGATTGTGTGGAGTACTTAATTCCGGTAGATTACAAATAAGAGTATCCTCGTTACTACTCTCTAAATACAGATTATCTCCGAAATCAATAATTTGATACTGCGTAGTCATCTCATGGAAACCATGAGAAGTCTTGCCATGAAGCTTTAAAAAAAGGTTTAGTTTTGCTGGAGAAAAAAGATCCATAAAACTGCTTTTTTTATAGGTGAGAAGTATTCTCCCCTCACCATAAATGCCTAGTTTGATTCTTCAGCAGCTGTCTCTTCTTGAGCCGGCTGTTGATTAAGAACAGTGACGTATGAACTCTCAGAAGACACTTCAACAAATAAAGTTGCGGTAACATCTTCTTTAAGTTTCAAAGGCACGCTTTTCTTCCCAAGATTCTTAATTGCATAATGAGAATGCGGGAAATTCTTACGTGTAAGAATAACATTTTTCTTAGCTGCCTCATCAATAATATCGCTAATTGTGACAGAACCATACATGTTGTTATCTGGGTCTACGCGAACCTGAAACTCAAGAATAATATCTCTGAGCGCTTCTGCTAATTTCTCAGACTCTGCTCTATCTTCGGCAGCACGTAGTAACCGTTCCTCTTTTAGCTTCGCCTGCAATCGCAAGGTTCCCGCTCCAGCTATAACGGCTTTCTTTTTAGGCATAAGATAGTTACGGATATATCCAGGACGTGCGGTTACGATATCGCCACTACGGCCTAAACCATCAACATCCTCGAGTAAAAGTAGTTGTTGTTTCATATTGTCTCTCTTCCTCTAAATTAATCTTCTGCTACAAAAGGTAGTAACCCTATATGACGAGCTCTCTTAATAGCTAGGGTAAGTGTACCTTGGAAGCGGGAAGAGACACCTGTAATTCTTCTAGGTAAGATCTTACCTCTTTCCGTAATGAATTTTTTTAAAGTTTCCGTATCTTTATAATCGATTGTTTTCCAACCTGCGGAAACAAAAGGGCATTTTTTATTAAAACGCTTCCTTCTGTGTTCATTATTATGAACAGGCTTATTCATGTTTTCTCCTTAAAAAATTATTCTGGTAATGATGCGAACTCTAAAACTTCTTTAACCGCATCAGTTTTAAGGGTTAAGAATCTAAGAAGATCTTCATTAAGATGATATTCTTTCCATAATTCGGCTATTACTCCAGGAACTACTGTAAAATAAATAAGATAGTAGTAACCCTCTCTAGCTCCACGAATAGTATACGCTAATTTTTTGCGTCCTTGATCATGAATTTTTAGAATTTCACCACCATAATTTGTGATACCTGAAGTTACCTTCTCCAAAGCCTTGCGTCTAGCTTCCTCGCTCAGAGTAACGCTAAATACATACGCCCCTTCGTAAAGTTGGGCTCTTTTTTCTTTCATTAAAAACTCCTAAACATAGCTAGAGTAGTGTATTTCCCTAAGATATCCTAGTCTATAAAAATTACTTATAGGATTCCTTAGGCAGTTTGAGTCCCAGAACACCATTGAGAAAACAACGCACTGGCCTCGATAAATAAAGATTGTATTCCAATCTGTTCTTCTTCAGTAAACTGTCCGAGAACGAAGTCTGACAACTCTACATCTTCTCTTTGAGGTCGACCTATACCTAAACGCATTTGCCAGTAATCATTCGAACCTAAGCTTTGCGTGATACTTTTTATCCCCTTGTGACCACCGCCTCCTGCGTTCTGGCGGAGACGCACGTTACCGAAAGGTTGATTCACGTCATCAGCGAGAACTAAAATATGGTCCGTCGCAATATTATAATATTCCTTAACTGCTGAAACAGCCTTACCGCTTAGGTTAACATAAGTCCTAGGCTTAATAAAAACCATGGGGCCTTGTGGCGATTCCACCTTGGCAATATCAGAAAATAATTTATGAGCTTCTTTAAACTGAGCTCTAGAAAATCCTTGAAGCAGCTTGTCTACAAAGAGGAACCCTATATTATGCCGCGTCCATGTATATTGACGCCCCGGATTCCCTATGGCAGCAATCAGCATCGTCATAATTAAAATTATCTTCTAGATACTGTTACAACAACTTCCTTCAAAGAAGTAACCGGACGAAGTCCTGCAGGGATATTAATATCAGCCAGCTTCCTTGTCTGAGATAATCCCAACGACCGAACATCCAGTTCTAAGCAAGGTACAATATCTTTAGGTTTACATACGACGCGTAAAGCACGGATAACTTGTCTTAAGGATCCACCTAATTTAACGCCAACACAATCCACAGCATTAATGCAGCGAATTGGAATATTTAATTTCACATCACGATCTTCTATAAGTTCTTCAAAATCTAAGTGAATTACTCTGTATGAGGTAACTTGATATTGAATATCTTTAACTAAGGCCTTAATCGTACGACCTTCGTAAGATAAAGAAAAAATTGTAGAAGATAGCGCACCGCTTTCTAGACCAGATAAAAATTTACTAAATACGTGAGCGTCAACAACGATATTAGCTAAGCTCTTTCCGCCTGAATAAATAACAGCAGGGATTCCTCCTGTTTGACGAATTTTTTTAAGCAAAGATTTTTTATCAGTCTCGCGACTTGTAACTACGAGCTCCATAATGTGCTATTCTCCATAATCTTGAGCTAAAAGAACCCTCAGCCAAACACTGACTCCTAGAGCTAAAATGTGTTTTACTGGGGACCGTCGACTGTCATCTCTAGAACATATATCTGAACAGTTTTCGAGGCAAAATTATAGCTCTATCTCGGAAAAAGTCAATCTTTTCCCTAAAATGAGATTTTCCTTAACAAAACAGTAAAAAATGACGTGGATAATAAAAAAAAGAAATAACAAGAAACCTTGGGGTGAAAGGATTCGAACCTCCGATGCACGGTACCAAAAACCGCTGCCTTACCGCTTGGCTACACCCCAGCATCAGGCTACAGTTTATCTAATCTTCAGTTTTTGAAAATAGGAAAATTACAAAGTCATTAAGAATTTTACCATAACGTCAAACTATTGCGTCAAAAAATAGGCCTTTTCGTCTTGTGATTTTTGTTCTTTGCTTGGTATGACGCATAGATAAGTTGTGAAAAGAGAGAGTCATGAAAATCATACAAGCTACAGTTGAGTTTGCTCCTTTTATTAAAGCTGGTGGTTTAGGTGATGCTGTTTATGGTTTATCAAAAGCATTATCTGTAAATCATGATATTGAAATATTACTTCCTTTTTTCCCCCTCATAACTCCCTCTTTCTCCTCTCAAGTAATTGATGAGAAAGTTTTTTCTTATGAATTTTTAGGAAGACAGAATGCCTCTTCTATTTCCTATTCCTATGAACGGATGATTCTTACAATAATTAAATTGGATTCTCAATTAGATCTTTTCTCAACATCGACTATCTATACTCAGGACGACACATTACGTTTCAGCGCTTTTTCGGCTGCGGCAGCAGCCTATATTCAAAAATTAGAATGTGTTGACATCGTGCATATGCATGATTGGCATGTGGGACTCTTAGCAGGACTTTTAAAAGAACCTAATCTCCCACATTATCCAAAAAGAATTTTTACAATTCATAACTTTAGTTATCGGGGTTATTGCAGTACACAATTACTAGGAGCATCTGGAATCAGTGATTTCGGGTTAAGTAACTATCAATTGTATAGAGATCCGCAAATAAGTGTATTACTCAAAGGTGCTCTATATTGTTCTGATTATATTACAACTGTATCCCCTACATACGCTCAGGATATGCTTAATGATTATTCTGATTATGAAATGCACGATGCTTTGATGGCTAAACGTCATGCTTTCTGTGGGATTTTAAATGGTATAGATGAAGATATCTGGAATCCCGAAACAGATGCCTCTTTGATTGTGAATTATGGTAAGGATTTACTTGAAGCTCCTGATATCTTATTCACAAAGAAAGAAGAAAATAAAATAGCGTTGTATGAAAAATTAGGACTCTCTTCTGAATATTCTCCTTTGATGTGTGTAATCTCTCGTATCGTAGAGCAAAAAGGTCCTGAGTTTATGAAAGCAGCTATTCTTCATGCCATGGAAAATAGCTATTCCTTAATTATCGTAGGAACATGTTTTGATGAAGAAATTCAACGCCAATTTACAAATCTACAAGAATCGTTAACAACTTCTCCAAATATCCGAATTATCTTAGATTACAATGATCCTTTAGCCCGATTAGTTTACGGGGCTGCGGATATGATCTGCATTCCATCGCATTTTGAGCCTTGTGGTCTCACTCAACTCATTGGAATGCGTTACGGAACAGTACCCTTAGCTAGATCTACTGGAGGTCTTGCTGATACTGTTGTTACAGGAATTAATGGCTTTACCTTTTCCCAGACAGATAATTTTAACGACTTTCTTCGCATGCTAACTCTAGCAGTTACTACCTACAGAAACGAACCAGACGTATGGTTCCAAATTGTAGAAGAAGGTATGTTGCGGTCTTCAGGACTAACAACAATGGGTATGCATTATTTAGGAATCTATAATTCTCTATTATGATCTTTAGATTTCCCTCTTTGTAATACATGATTTTTATTCACCCAGAAGTATTCAACTCCTGAACATACAGAATAAATAGCAACGATAGAGCCTACTACCGAAGCGAATAATTCCAAATCACTTTCAGAAATCATTCCTAGTGAGTGAGGAATCATAGCAAGTAAAATCAATAAAAAACTTATACCTTGTAAAATAGCTTTTAATTTTCCGCTCGCCCTAGCTGCAAGGACAACTCCTCGAAAAGCACATACCGTGCGTAATGTACTAATTACAGAATCTCTAGCTAAAAATATAAAAACAAGAATTAAAGGGAGATTCACAGGGGGCTGAGTGAATGTTAGATAGAGAGAAATTCTATAAATACTATCCGCCATCGGATCAAGAAGCTTCCCCAAATCTGTGACTTGAGAAAATTTCCTAGCTATATACCCATCAATAGCATCTGTAAGCTCTGAGAGCCCTAAAAGAGAGAGTAAAACATATGGAAGAACTACAGGAGTAATTCCGAGCCACTTTCCTTTAAGATAGAGTAGCATGAAAATTGGCGTTATAAATAGCCGGGAAAAAGTTAGATAATTAGGCAGTCCCACCCCATACCTCTATCAAAAAATTACTTAAACCGGAACCTCAGCACTAAACGAATGCTTAAAAAACAAATTAAATAGATAAGAATTAGAGCGCAAGTACTGAATGTTATAATGATAAAAAAACTATTTTTTGAAGACGGTATTTTTTCTATAGGACGCTCCCTAGTTCCTCTCTTAGTATTGTTTGTTTTTATTTGTAGTGGTATCTTTGCCTTTATTCCTAGAAAAAATCTATATTTCAGATGTCGTCTGATATTTGGATAAACAGATTTTTTCAGACCTTATTTGTTATCGGAGTTTTATCATGTCACAACCTCTTACTTTACAAGCTATGATTGCTAAAATTTTGCAGTTCTGGAGCGAACAGGGGTGTGTGATTCATCAGGGTTATGATTTAGAAGTAGGTGCGGGGACATTTAATCCAGCAACTTTTCTACGCGCTTTAGGACCTGAGCCCTATAAAACTGCATATGTGGAGCCCTCAAGACGCCCTCAAGACGGTCGTTATGGCATGCATCCTAACCGCTTACAAAACTACCATCAGCTTCAAGTGATTCTTAAACCTGTCACCACAGACTTTCTCTCTTTGTATAAAGAGTCTTTGCAGATTATTGGTTTGGATCTTCGTGAACATGATATTCGTTTTGTTCATGATGATTGGGAAAATCCTACGATTGGTGCGTGGGGTTTAGGTTGGGAAGTATGGCTAAATGGCATGGAGATTACCCAGCTAACCTATTTCCAAGCTATAGGAAGTAAGCCTCTCGATACGATTAGCGGGGAAATTACGTATGGCATTGAGAGAATCGCCATGTATTTACAGAAGAAAAATTCTATTTTTGATGTATTATGGAATGACGAGCTCACCTACGGGGACATTACTCAAGCTTCTGAAAAAGCATGGAGTAAATATAATTTCGATGTCGCGAATACACAAATGTGGCTAAAACATTTTGAAGATTTTGCTCAAGAAGCACTCGCCACTTTAGATCAAGGTCTACCAGCTCCTGCTTACGACTTTGTCATCAAAGCATCCCATGCTTTTAATATCCTTGATGCCCGGGGTATAATTTCTGTTACAGAACGTACACGTTACATTACTAGAATTCGTCAATTAGCCCGCGCTGTTGCGGATGGTTATGTAGATTGGCGAGCTTCTTTAAATTACCCATTGTTGCACAAGTGGGGTGCTCATAAAGATATAACCTCACAGACTCTTCCCTGCCCTAAAGTTGCAAAAGCAGAAAATTTTTTATTAGAAATTGGCTCTGAAGAATTGCCTGCAACCTTTGTTCCCATTGGAATTCAACAGTTAGAATCTTTAGCAAAGAAGCTTTTGTCTGATTATAATATTAGTTATGAAAGTCTGGAGGTCTTAGGATCTCCAAGAAGACTTGCTCTACTAGTTTACAAATTAGAACCCACAGCTGTGCAAAAGGCTGTTGAGAAAAAAGGGCCTGCAATCTCTTCGTTATTTAATGATTCCGGAGAGGTTACTGCACAGGGAGAACAATTTTTTACTTCTCATAATGTGCCTATCCATCATTACAATGATCTCTCTCAATACTCTCTATTCGAAATCCGTGAGATTAATTCTGTAAACTATCTATTCCTTCTACATCCTGAAAAGCATAAAGATACCGCAATAATCTTAGCTAATGAATTACCCAAACTAATTCATTCTATGAAATTCCCCAAGAAAATGGTCTATGACGATAGTGGTGTAGAATATGCACGACCTATCCGCTGGATAGTGTCCCTATATGGAACATCTATTCTTCCCTTCTCTTTTGGAAAAGTAACAGCTTCAGACACATCTTATGGTCATCGACAATTAGATCCTAGAGAAGTTCCTATTCCTTCTTGTGAACATTATGTTGATACTTTACGCGATGCTTGTGTCATAGTTTCACATAAAGAACGTCGAGAAATTATCGAACAGGGATTAAAATCACATAGTTCTAATAATATCTCTCCGATTGCGAATCCTCGTTTACTTGAAGAAACAGTTTTCCTTACTGAACATCCTTTTGTTACATGCGCGCAGTTTGATCAAAAGTTCTGTGCCCTACCTAAGGAATTGTTAATCGCTGAAATGGTAAATCATCAAAAATACTTTCCCACACAAAACACTGCGGGCGAAATTACTAATCAGTTTATTTTGGTATGCGATAATTGTCCCAATGACATTATCATTGAAGGAAATCAAAAAGCCCTAACTCCCCGCCTTACTGATGGCGATTTTCTTTTTGCTCAGGATCTGAAAACATCATTAACTACCTTCGTGGATAAACTCAAAGCTGTTACCTACTTTGAAGCTCTCGGTTCCCTTTATGACAAAGTAGAAAGATTAAAAGCTCATAAAGAGATTGTTTATCCACTTATGCCCTTATCTTCTCAAGAAGATATAACAACAGCAATAGAGTTTTGTAAAGCAGACCTGGTCTCCGCTGTTGTTAATGAATTCGCAGAATTACAAGGAATCATGGGAGAATACTACCTAAAACATGCTGGGCTATCCCATGCAGCTGCAGTAGCTGTGGGAGAACATTTATGCCATATTACCGATGGTCAAACAATCTCCACTACAGGAACATTACTAAGCATAATAGATCGTTTTGATAATTTACTTTCTTGTTTCATCTTAAATCTACGGCCCACCTCATCTCATGATCCTTATGCTTTGCGCCGTCAATCTTTAGAGATTCTTACATTGTTACATGCTTCAGAAGTGTCTTTAAATCTCGAGAACCTCTTACATCATTTAGCAGATAACTTCCCATCCACTGTTCAAGAAACTACCTGGGACAAACCCGCGACTATCCGTGATATTTTGGCGTTCATCTGGGGAAGATTAAAAACCTTTATGGCTTCTTTAGGATTTAGCAAAGATGAAATTGCTACTGTATTTTCTGATACTTCTGAGAAGAATCCTGTAGAGATTATAAAATCAGCAAAAGGAATTCAGAGTATAAAAAATAGTCAGAAAACTGTTCTTGAAAAAATCACAACGACCCATAACCGTTTGAAAAAAATCTTAGCCTCTTTGAAATTCTCTATAAGCACGCATACGCAGACTCAACTTGAGATGCAAGAATCTCGGCTTAAAGCCGCCCTCGATCACTTTGATGCGTCTGTAAAAATAAAGGATAGTAAAGAAGACTACTTCCTAAGTCTTGGAGAACTTACTGATAGCATCAATATATTCTTAAATGAAGTACATGTTACTAGTGGAGATGAAGAGTTGAAAAACTTACGTATTCATCTATTGTTGACTGCTATGGAGAAATTTTCTCCCTATTGTTGGGAGGCACTAAAAACATAAAACTATCCCTAGGCATAAAAAAAGTGGCTCTATAGATTTTATCTACGGCCACTTTCTCACTTCTCTCATCTCAATACATAGATCTTAAAGATTAAGTTCAGTGATATCTAGAAGTGTTTCCTGATCTGTTTCAACTAGGATAGTTACCATGAGGAGCCCGGAATTTTCAGGAAATTCTGAACCAGGGAATCTATTCTTGAAATCGTCAATCGCAGAAGAATCTTTCTCATCCCCATCTTTAGGTTGTAAAACAACTATAGCCGCCATATCCTCTAATGAAAACCCAAAGAAATCACTAAGATCCAATCCATCCGTGATAAGTTCATCTAACACCTCTTTGTGAGTATCACTCATCAAAACAATAACTAAAGGAATATTTTCCTTCTGAGCATGTGTTAGAGCTTCGTCATAGTTTTCAAAAACATGAGAAGTAGAACTTTCTAAAGTTACAGGACAACTTGTTTCTTCAGTAGCTTGAACAAGCTGACATGGGATTAACAAACATGATAATAAAGCTAATAAGATACGCATAAAACTACTTTTCCTAATTAAAATGCCTCCTAGGATACCACGAGACATAGAAAAAAGATATCCCGATTTTAAAATTGAAATGTCGGGATACCGATAGAAAAAAAGATATTTTATTACTAACGCACAGAGATAATAGGTTTTATAGAATTTTCCAAAGGTACTTCGATTGGTGCAATATCCATAATTTTTTCATCATTATCAGTGACAGAAATAGTCACTAGGTATGTTCCTTCGAGAGGTTGAACTTCTGGAAATTGCTTTTTAAATTCTGCAATTTTAGCAAGCATTGGATCAGGAACTGGTGGATAGACTAATAAATTAATACCCGTAGGGCTCAATACAACAAACTTTGCGTATTTATTGAGAACAGATTCTTCCATATTTATAGCTATGCTGTATAGCGGTTGAAATGCTATTGTTTTTTCATCGCTATATAGGACAATCATAGTATTTTTGCCGTCTTGTCTTATCGACACTAAGCAATCAGTATAAGAATAAAATATAGAAGGGTGTTTCACTGAAAGGTCTTCGACCTGCTGGTCTTCTTCTTTCAATGATGTAGAAGTTTCTCCTCCAATGGCTGGTAGGGCTAACAACAGTGAGAGTATGGATAAAAAGATGTGCATAAGGCACCTCCATTGCTAGTTTTTTGGAAACATTGGGGGAAGAATATCAAAGCCTTAGTTTTAAGGATAGTGCATTCTAATTTTAAAATAGTAATGACTTAGATTATCTAATCAAAATAAATAGAAATAAAGCGTGTGTTATTAATTATCAGGCGCATAGAGAACTATACACCTGATAATGCTAGAACATAGAAATTTATGATTTTGAATCTACAGAAAGTGGGGTGGGAATATTAAGAACCCTCTCCACTCTATCGTGGCCTTTAGCATCTATAGTAACAAGGATCACACAAGGCTCTTGAAGATCTAATTCCCAAAAATGGTCCTGAAAATCAGCCATATATAAGACCATGGGATCCAGTTTAGGATAGAAATCCTTAGGGCTAACGAAGCCTGGTTGCATAACCACAATATTAAATACATTAGCTAAATCAATGGGGAAACAAAGATTTTTAGTGATGTCTGTCCATACTTTTTTTGAAGTCGGATTAAAGTACACGAATATACAGCACTTACCGCTATCTTTAGCGTTTTCTAAAGCTGCAGGATATGAATAGTATAATCTTTCGCCATTAGAAAGTTCAAGGTACCTTGGAGGAGAGAATTTATCAGAAACAGTATCTTCCTGACCTCTTAAAGGCAACTCTTTACCCCAAGTAGGTAGAGATGCTAATACAAAAAGAACAAAGCAATAAAAACGCATAAACCTATTCCCCGCTTATCAAAATTCACAAAACATACCGGACCAGGATTTCTAAGCAATCACCAGCCTCTCCGATATTCCGCAAGCAAAGATAAAATAACGGGGATATAAAATCACTACTACTTGTAGAAATAACATTACAAAATACGAGAAGAGACTCTAGATTACGCTATTTCTTGCTATCAATGTCTCTAGTTCTACAGCCTGTTGATTTTGCCATTCTTGAAGCAAAACAGAAGCTCCATAACCAAAGCCGGCAGCCTTAGCAAGCTCGCCAGCACGGCCAGCTAAAGAACCACAACGCGCAGCCGCTAACCCCACGGCTTCTGAGACAGTAATGCCTCGTGTATGATTTGATTCTGTTATCATGCTTCCGGAGCACAGAGCCCAGGCAAGTATTGGCAAAAGAAACTTAAAAGTTCTCATAAAAACCAACAAATTAATAAATTAACAAGGCAATATTTTATATTAAACTTATTAATTTTTCAATCTTTACAAAAAGTTAATAATTCTTTTCGCTGATATAAATATCTTAAGATGAAACCATATAGCTAACACTCCTGAGGATCTAGGAGGGTCACTATAATCCTGTCTTTCCGTAAACGTACATAATCTTCAAGAATAGAGAGTTTTTGTTCCTGAGAATTTTTTGACTTTCCTGAGAGAGGGTGCCGTTGTTCCCTCCACTGACGATCTGCTAGCTTTTGTAAAGATTGTACAAATACAGTCTCAAGATAATCGGTATTCATGCGTCGTTTTATTAGAAGCTCTATAATTACTTTATCTTCTAACAATGATAAAGCTTCATCAAAAGGAAGGTTACTATGATGTTTTTCGTAATATTCAATCAGATGGGAAAATAGCTTCCTACATTCAGGATGTTTGAAATCCATGGCTGTGAAATAATTTTTCGCCGTATGAGGAATGCTAATGTTATAGGTTTTACAAAATAGCATGCATCGCAAAACATCGGTTTCGATAATTATATCGGAATGAATTTTTGGTAGTTTCTCTTTATTAGCTACGGAAGTTTTAGCCGGCGTGATTCCAGATTCTAATTTTGCTAAGGAAAATACCATACTTTCCGGAATCATCATTAAAGAAGCTAATTGCTTGAGGTGTTCATATACAACAATAGGATTCCCCCATTTTTTAATTTGCGTAATGCTCTCTTCTATTACTAAGGCTTTTTCTCTAGGGGAAAAATTTGGATAAACACGAATTTTTTCACTAATGAGGAAAGTAAGATAATCCTCACTTTGATCCAATAACTCTCCAAGCAGTCGAGCTCCTTTATGCATTAAAAAGGAATCAGGATCCTCACCTTTAGGAAGACGACAGACCATAACAGCAATACCCACTGTCTGACACATGTCTCCAACACGAACAGCGGCTTTTATTCCAGCATCATCGCCATCAAAAAGTAAATAAGCTTTAAGAACCCCTAACTTGCTTAATTCTTTTATGTGATCTTCAGTAAAAGAAGTTCCTTGAGCCGCAAGAGTGCAGTTAAATCCCGAATCTATCATCTGCAAGCAATCAGCTTGACCTTCAACTAAAATGACGCGTTTTTCTTTGGCTATTCTTCGTCGAGATAGATGCAATCCAAAAAGAGCTCGGGACTTTTTAAAAATAATAGTTTCAGGAGTATTTACATATTTACTCCCTCGTGTATTTTCCAAAAATTTTCTAGATGAAAACCCTATAGTATGTCCTAGAGAATCATGAACAGGGAAAATGATTCTTCGAGAAAATAAAAACCATTTATTGCCTATAAAGCCTGCATTCTCGAGTTGTGGTTCGGAAATATCTCTTTCCCGCATTGCTTGGATAAACAAGCTTTGCTCTGGAGCATAGCCTAAGTGAAAACGATCTATAGTATCTGGAGAGAACCCTCGACGATATAGATACTGCAAGGCATCTCTACCCTCAGCAAGTTGATACAAGCAAAAACGAAAAAGTTTTTCTGCCTCACTATTAATTTGACGCAATTCATCTTTAGCTCCTGTAGGGAATGGGGATGGCGTGTCCTTAATTTTGACAACAAGATCTATATGAAATTTCTTTGATAAAGTGAGAACAGCCTCACTAAATGTATATCCAAGATGATTCATTAAAAAACTAATAGCATCACCGTGAGCCCCGCAACCAAAACAATGGTAGTAGGCTCCTGTTGGATTAATAATAAAAGAAGGCGTTTTCTCTACGTGAAAAGGGCAACACGCTTTATAGGTAGCTCCGCTTCTTTTTAAATGGAGGTGTTCCGAAAGCACTTCGATAATATCAATGCTGTGTCTAAGATTATCTAAACTTTCTTCTGTATACATAAGTTATAAGCTTGGCTGTTCTTTGGTTATGCCATATTCACTGCTTTAAATGAAAGACAGCTCATTTTGTGAATTAGCAATCAATCAAACTCCAGACGAAACCCATCTTGATCCTGAAGAATAAATATAGTAATCTACCTAGCTAACGCATAGGAAAATTCGGCAAAATCTCTATGGTCTTTTACATGAGTTTGCTAATCTAACCAACAGTTATTGAATTTACGGAATGCAACATTTCTAAGTTGTTTTCCACTCGACTAGGTTAATCTCTAGATAATATTTTTCCTCACAAAGAAGAACTATGACATCAAAAAAACCTACACCTATGATGAAGCAATGGCATGAATGTAAGGAGCAAGCTGGGGAGTCTCTCCTTCTCTTTCGCATGGGGGATTTTTACGAGGCTTTCTATGACGATGCGATTTTGCTCTCTCAAAATTTAGATCTCACCCTTACACAAAGGCAAGGAATCCCTATGAGCGGAATTCCTGTATCTACAATAAATGGGTATATAGATCGTTTGGTAAGCAAGGGATTTAAAGTCGCTGTTGCTGAACAGCTTGATGAAACACATGACAATAAGGGGAAATCTGAACCCCTATCTAGAGAACTGCAAAGATTTGTCACCCCAGGAACATTACTCTCCTCTTCCTTACTCCCAGAAAAAGCAAATAACTACATTGTCTCTATTAATCGTGTTGGCGCTCTATTTGGATTTTCGTGTCTGGACTTTTCTACAGGATCGTTTCTATTACAAGAATACGACAATATGAAGGATATCATTGATGAAATCTGTCGTCTAGCTCCTACAGAAATTTTAAGCTGTGCTAAATTCTATAAAAAACATTCTGATATTGTAGAGCAAATCCAGCAACATTTAAAACTTACCTTGTCTACCTATTCTGATTGGGCTTTCGAACATCAATTTGCCACACAAAAATTATCTTCTCATTTCAAAGTATCGTCCCTGGATGGTTTCGGGCTCAAGGGTTTAGTTCCCGCTATTAATGCTGCTGGAGCCCTACTTTCCTATCTTCAAGACAAACTTCTTTTACCTGTTGAACATATTTCCATACCTAAAACACATGGACACCAAAAACACCTTCTCATAGATACTGCGTCTCAGATAAATCTTGAGCTTTTAAATCCAATTCACGATCCTCAGGGGAAGAGCTCTCTTTTACATGTTATGGAACGCACCTGCACTCCTATGGGAGGCAGATTATTACGCCATACCCTAGTAAATCCTTTTTATGATCAAAATGAAATCTTATTACGTCAAGATGCTGTAGAGTTTCTCTTGAATCGTCCGGAACTAAGAAAAAATCTAAGAGCTTTTCTCTCTCAAGTACGCGATTTAGAACGTTTAATTACGAAGGTCACTACGGCATTAGCAGGTCCTAAAGATGTAGGCATGCTTCGCGATTCATTAAATGCGAGTATGCGTATTTGTGAAATACTTTCCCCTCTATCCTTACCAGAATTCTTCCAGGGGAAATTTATACCTGTTATCGGTATAGCTTCTCTTTTAGAATTGCTTTCCGAAGCACTTTTAGGAGAACTACCTTTAAAAATCTCTGAAGGAAATATTTTCTCTGATGATCATCATCCTGATCTTAAACGACTACGTTATACTCGTGAGAATTCCAAAGAATGGCTGTGGCAATATCAAGAAACCATTCGCAAGCAAACGGGAGTTAAAAAACTAAAAGTTTGCTATTCTCAAGTTTTAGGCTATTACATAGAGGTAAGCAGTGACTTTGCTCCTCTATTACCTAAAGAATTTATTCGGCGACAATCACGTCTCCATGCTGAGCGCTTTACAACAGAAAAATTACAGGAATTTCAAGATGACATGCTCAATGTCTCTGATAAATTGCAAACGCTAGAAACTCAATTATTCAAAGATTTGTGTTCGCAAATTCTAAAACAACGCGATGCTATTCTTGCTTTATCCCAAGTAATAGCAGATACAGATTACGTTCTCTCTCTTTCTGATCTTGCGGCAGAGTATGGCTATTGTCGTCCTGTTGTAGATACTAGTGGTTCTCTATCTATATCAGGAGGGATTCATCCTGTTGCACAAACTCTATTAGATAGAGGGACTTTTATCCCCAATGATATAAAAATGCACAGTGCACGAACCCGAATGATTTTAATCACCGGACCAAATATGGCTGGAAAATCCACATATATTCGACAAATCGCTCTGCTTGTCATCATGGCACAAATGGGCTCATTCATCCCTGCAAGGTCAGCACATATTGGAATGATTGATAAGATCTTCACGCGTATAGGAGCCGGAGATAATTTATCTAAAGGAATGTCAACATTTATGGTGGAAATGGCAGAAACTGCCAATATCCTACACAATGCTACCGATCGTTCTTTGGTCATTCTTGATGAGGTCGGTCGGGGAACAAGCACCTATGACGGTTTGGCAATTGCACAATCTGTTGTAGAATATCTCTTATTCACTGAAGGCAAAAAAGCTAAAACCCTATTTGCAACGCATTATAAAGAATTAACCAATTTAGAAAATCATTGCCCACATGTAGAAAATTTCCACGCAGGTGTGAGAGAAAATGGTGGACAACCTGTATTTTTATATGAAATTCTTAAAGGGTCTTCCCAGAAAAGTTTCGGAATACATGTTGCAAAACTTGCTGGCTTTCCTCTTTGTGTGATATCGAGAGCACAACAGATCTTACGTCAATTAGAAGGTCCGGAAGTAACTTCTAAACAAACCCAAGAAAAAGTACAGCAGCTCACGTTATTTTAACTATGCATGTCAAGGATTTTACTCCGAAACTGATTCCCACATCTCCAGGTGTTTATCTCATGAAAGACAGTTCCGGAGAAGTATTGTATATCGGAAAGGCAAAAAATTTACGGAATCGCATAACAACGTATTTTCAGAAACAAGGGGATTCTAGAGAAAGAATCCCTTTCTTAATGAAGAAAACAACCGATATAGAAACAATTTTAGTTTCTAATGAAACCGAAGCTCTTCTTTTAGAAAATAACTTAATCAAAAAATATCATCCGAAATATAACGTACTTTTAAAAGATGATAAGACCTTTTTCTGTCTCGCAATATCTCTAACACATCCTTGGCCAAAAATAGATGCTATCCGCACCAAGGCAGTTACATCTTCAAAAAAACAGATAATTTTTGGCCCGTACGTAAGTGGGGAGGCCTGTCGAACCCTTTTAGAAGTTATCAATCAATGGTTTCCCTTACGCACTTGTTCCAATCAGGAATTCTCTTCGAGAAAACGTCCATGCATCCTTTATGAGATGAAACGGTGCTTAGCACCCTGTGTAAATTTATGTTCTCACGAGGAATATGAAGAGACTTTGGAAAAAGCCATACTATTTTTAAAAGGTAAGGTCTCAGAAATCATTCAAGATTTAGAAAAATCTATTGAAAAGGCCTCTCAAGAACAAAAGTTCGAACAAGCAGGAGTTTATTATCGTACGTTAAAGCTTATTCAACAGGCTATGGTAAAACAGCATGTAGAAAAGTTTCATTTTCAAAACCTTGATGCTATTGGTCTGTATAGAAAAAACCGAGAAACAGTTATTACTGTTTTAACAGTGCGTTCAGGAAAATTACTTGGAGCTCGTCATTTCCCATTTTCAGAAAATGCTCAGGAAGATACTGATTTGCTGTCCTCTTTTATTTTACAATACTATGCAAATCAACCACAGCCCCCCAAAGAAATTCTTACTCCTATTCCTCTAAATATCCCCGATCTTCCATATCTATTAAACAAAGATGCACCTCCACAATTACGCTCTCCGAAAACAGGTTATGGGAAAGAACTACTAAACCTAGCTAAAAACAATGCTAAAGTACATGCGGAAACGGCCATACAATCTTCGGGACTACCTTATGAAGAGATGAAAAAAATTCTAAAATCACCAGATTACCCTTATCGCATAGAATGCTATGACAATGCTCATCTACAAGGTTCTCATGCTGTTGGGGTATATATTGTCTACGAGAATGATGCTTTATCTCCAAAAAATTATAGAACATTCTCTATCTCAACTTCTGCGCATAATGATCTAGGAGCTTTCCATGAAGTATTATCCCGTAGATTTAATTCACTCACTTCTTCTCTTCCGAATATGATTGTCATAGATGGAGGCCGGACACAATATTCTCAGGCAAAAAAAACATTAAAAGAACTTAATCTTACAGGGATTCAGGTTGTCTCCATAGCTAAAGAAGCAAGCAACCATAGCAGCTCGTTAAGAAACGAAAAATTATTCTGCGACACTTTCCCTCAAGGAATCCATTTATCTGCAACATCCAAGCTTTTACAATTTTTTCAAAAACTTCGTGACGAAGCACATAGATTTGCAATCAGTAGACATCGGAAAAAACGAAATAAAGATCTCTTATCACCTCAAGAGAAAATTCCAGGAATTGGAGAAATAAAAAGGAAGCGTTTACTACAAAAATTTAAAAGCTGGAAACAAGTTATGAAAGCCTCCCAGGGAGAGCTTGAAACTATCCCTGGGCTAACGAAAAAAGACATTAAACAATTGCTGGCTAAGCAAGCTGAGAAGACAGAGTCTACTGAAGACTGAAAAGAATATTATTCTTCAACTTCTTCCTTTATTTCCTCTAAAAAGTCTTCAGCTGAGGGTAGATCTGCAACACATAATTCTTCTAATTCATCTTCTGATTCTGATTCAGAGCGATCCTTAGGCTGAGTTAATCCCTTAATGATCACATGAACAGAGGCCACATGAAGACCTGTATATTCAGATATTTCAGAAACTATACAGCCCTGAATTTCTTCGGTTTTTTCTGGTATAGAAACACCGTAATCAACGTTTACTTCGACACGAACTTTTACTAAATGATTTTTAGAATCTTGTTCTACGTAGATTCCCTTCATTCTCTCGATATCTCTACCGAATAAAGTATCAATTAAATTTCCCCCTAAAAGAGAAACCCCGTTGATTTTAGCTAAACAATGTAAAATAATTACTTGAATTACACGAGTCTCTATATCACGGCTGAATACAGTCTCTGGAAATTCAATTTCTTTCACATCTAGTTTTAAATTTTGCTTATCCATATTCCTCCTATGTGCCTATTTCGCTAGCGAGAAATGTAATCTATAGAAATAATAAGCGCTAGTGATTAGTCTAATGGTCGAGCGGTTAATATGCTACCCTCAATGCTTCCTATTTCTTTTTTTTTGATTTACATTCTGTTAGGGTTTTTAGCCGCTTATCTGGCTGTTAAAAAAAATCGTAATCCAATTGGTTGGTTTCTTGCGGGTATGTGCTTTGGGTTCTTCGGAATCATCATACTCCTTATCCTCCCGGACCTTCCCCCTAAGAATGGTAATTCTACCTCGTCTTCTGATGATAACGAACCATCCAATAATATTTTGCATTCTATTTTAGAAGATTCTTCTGTTATTTCATCCCCACCTCCCGTTGATCAGGTGCCTAGAGATACAGAAAAATGGTTTTATCTAAATAAAGAGAAACAGAATGTTGGTCCCATATTTCTAGAGGATCTTCTTCTATTCCTTAGAGATAAAGAAAAACATACTGCAGAAAATACAAATCCTGAGGATATCTGGGTTTGGAAAAAGGGAATGGAAAATTGGGAAAGAGTAAGGAACATCCCAGAACTCAACGAAGCGTTAAAAATTCTTAAATAATCTTAAAAAAATCTAACGCATCATTTCTAGTAGTAGATATATAATTCTAGAAATCCTACCAACTAGCTTTGACAACTCCAGGAATCTCTCCCATGGAAGCCATCTCTCTAAAACAAATTCTAGAAATAGCGAATTTTCTTAGATAACCACGAGGACGACCTGTTAACAAGCATCTATTGTGTAAACGAATAGGAGCCGTGTCTCTTCTCATCTTATTCAATGCCACACGTGCATTTTCCTTCTCTTCTTCGCTAGCAGTTAAGCTTTTTGCAATGTTGCGAAGCTCGCTTCTTTTTTTGTAGTTCGCCTCTACTAATCGTCGGCGCTTATTTTCTCTCGCTACTGCTGACTTTTTCGCCATGCGTTCTTACCTAAAACTTATTAAATTATTTTTTACGCGCAGGGCCCGTTTGACGTTGTTTACGATTAGGGTCCTTTTTATTAATAACATAAAGGCGCCCTTTACGACGAACAAGCTTATCTCCCTTTGAAGGATCTGCTTTGATAGATGAACTCACTTTCATGAAAACTATACCCTGATGGCCTCTCTCCAATAGAGAGCAAGACACTCTAAATTATCGAATATCGCTAAAAGGAACTAATTTAATCTCTTTGGCACTTTTTGACAACAGCAGACTTAACTAGACGATAAGTTCCATCATCTCAAGCAAGAATCTCTTTAGTTCTCTTGATCTTATTAATCCAATTTTATAAACTTATGGAGAGTTTTTTCTAGTGCACTCATTCAATAGACTAGGAAAGATTAGAAACCATAGGAAGGTACTGTGAAACGAACTTATCAACCTAGCAAAAGAAAGCGTCGAAATTCTGTGGGCTTCCGCACCCGTATGGCTACAAAAAACGGAAGAAACTTACTAAATCGCCGTCGCCGTCATGGCAGACACAATCTAGTCGACCTATAAAATATTTTGTTTTGTGCATCGATCAACCTTACCCAAATATGCTCGTGTATTGAAGAGAAGGCAATTTCTCTATATCTCGCGAGCAGGATCTCATTGTCAAGGTAGTCAGGTTATTTTTCATGTTGCTCCATCTAAATACTCTGGATGTTGCAAGTTAGGAATAACCGTATCAAAAAAGTTCGGGAAAGCACATAAAAGGAATTATTTTAAACGACTTGTGCGCGAAGCTTTTCGTCAGAAACGTCATTCTCTTCCAGCTTGTCAAATTGTTGTTATGCCCAAAAATAAACAACAACCTAAATTTAAAGACCTGCTTCAAGATTTTACTCAACAAATTCCCGAAGCACTCAACAGCAAACCAGGAAAAAGCAAGCCTATGACTGGTGTCGAATGTAGTCCAAAGAATGAGAAATGTGAGACCGCACTTCCTTAGGTGCCGTTTCAAAGGCAACCTCGGCATGCTGTAAAGCACTTTTCCATTGGTCAGAATCTAAGTAAAATTGAGCTATCATCATCTCAATTCTCCAAACGTTTTCCTGATCTTCCTGACCGAATTCTGCTAAATAAGATTCTAAAGGAGCTATTACTTGACTTGGATCTTGGCGTACGCCCTCTTGAGACCTCTTTGCCAATTCTTGAAACTCAATCAAAGCAACAGTAAAGTGAGTATATTTTTCATTTCTGGGATCTTTATTAAGCAACTTACGTTTTACCCGCTGACATTCTTCAGAATCCATTCTTCCGCCTTCAACAAGAAGACGATACTTTTCTGATAAAAAGAAGTAATCATCATTACGCACGCCCAATTCTAAGGCTTTTGCCATGAAATCTTTTCGTGCGAGCTCTTCAGAAAGTCGATAATACTTCTGAAGCTCTTCCATAGAGAGTGTATGAATAATTGGGTAGGCGTTACTTATTAAGAAATCACTCTCAATGATATGACATAGACTGTCGCCTAAATTTTCTCCCGTTTCATTACCAAAAGAACCGATTTTATAAATCTCTCTTCCTTCATGAGAAAGTAGAAGAAGGCATGGGAATTCATCAATTTTGAACTTAGTTTTTAGATAAGCATTCTGTGTGCGTAGTGTTTCACTCTGTGAAGAATGTCGAGGAAAATCTACTTCTAAACATATGAAATTACCGTTCACCTTTTTGGAAAATTCTAAAGAAGTAAGAACCTCTTTACGAATTTTCATGCACGAACCGTTCCAATCGGAACCAGAAAAAAAGATTAACATTGGCAGTTCAGAATCGCGGCTTTTTTTCACAGCCTCATTATAATCTACATGCCAAACAAGCTTAGAAGAATTGTCATGAACAACGCCATGCAAACTTAGAGAACTTGCACCTAATAGAAACGTTGTTAATATCTTCAGTTGCTTCAAAGAATATTTCTTCATAATCTGTAACAGGATCATGGGCTTCCTCTCCTTCTCCGAGTGAATAGGACGCAACTCGTTCTATTTAGGCGTCACAGAATGCTCTCAGGGCATTCTATCAACCATCCTTGTTGTATAGTCTTTTTTTTATTAAAACGAAATAAAAAACACCACTTAAAAGTTTTGATCTTTTCTACAATCAAACACAATTGTCTATTGGATTAAATAATCATGTATTTCTTAGGAATATTTATGCGTAAAATCCTTAGATTAATTCTTCTTTTAAATAATCTTGTATTATTAATTTCTCTACTACGTTCCTTAGAAAAACCATGGATCGAGAAACGATCTTATGTTAAAGTCACAAGAAAATATACTCTTCTTTCATATTGAGGCGTTAGTATAGCACCTTATCACACGCTTAAGTTGACGCTCTCATTCGGTGAAAATTAGAACTTCTGAGAGTCTATACATGAGACAATCATCTGAAAATAAACAGAACCTTTATTTGTATAATACGGCATCGAGAACAAAAGAGATTTTTTCTTCTAACGATACTGTGAAATTATATACGTGTGGTCCTACGGTCTATGACTACGCACACATCGGAAATTTTCGCACGTATGTATTTGAAGATTTATTAAAACGGACTCTTTTATTCTTTGGATACTCTGTAAAACATATTATGAATATTACAGATGTAGACGATAAGACTTTGGCAGGAGCTTGTAAAAAAAATGTCTCCTTAGATGTTTATACTGCTCCGTACACACAAGCTTTTTTTGAAGATATCGCCAAGTTAAATATCCTACCCGCAGATGTCTATCCCCATGCTACGCACTATATTCCTCAAATGATTGAAGCTATTAAACAGCTTTTAAATGATGAAATTGCCTATGTGGGTCAAGACGGTTCTATATATTTTTCCATAGGAAAATTTCCAACATATGGCAAGTTATCTCAATTGAAATTACAAGATTTGCAATGCTGCTCTAGAGTAAACTCTGATGAATATGACAAAGAAAATCTTTCTGATTTCGTATTATGGAAAGCATATGATGAAAAGAGAGATGGTCACATTTACTGGGAAAGTCCCTTTGGTAAAGGGCGTCCAGGATGGCATCTCGAATGCTCAATCATGGCTATGGAGCTTCTCGGGACTTCTATTGATATTCATGCAGGTGGTGTAGATAATATCTTTCCTCATCACGAAAATGAAATCGCTCAATCAGAATCTTTATCTCATAAACCTTTTTCTCGTTATTGGCTCCATTCGGAGCATCTTCTTGTCGATGGGAAAAAAATGTCGAAAAGTTTAGGCAATTTTTTCACATTAAGAAACTTATTGGATCGTGGGTTTTCTGGAGAAGAAATTCGTTATATGCTCTTACAAAGCCATTATAGAATGCAATTAAACTTCACAGAAGAAGGATTATTGGCATGTCGACAAGCACTAAAACGCTTACGTGATTTTATTTTCCGATTAGAAAATTCCTATCCTGAAAACTCAAAAGTTTCAGAAAATATAAGTCAGCAAGGAAAAGTATTTTTACACACGTTCTCAGAAGCTATTGCCAATGATTTAAACATAGCAGCAGCTCTTGCAGCTTTATTTGATTTTATCCATCAAACGAACTCAACCATTGATAAAGCGAACTTCACACAAGCTGATGCCGATTATGTTTTAGACATTATGAAGAAAATCAACACCGTACTTGGTGTGATTTCTTTCTCTGCTGATCTAGAAATCCCCAATGAGGTAATGCAACTTGTCGAGAAACGAGAAATGGCTCGTAGAGAAAAAAATTGGAAGCAGGCAGATATTCTTCGAGATCAGATTGCTTCCTTTGGCTACATTATTGAGGATGCTAAATCAGGACCTAAAGTAAAAAAACTTTAGTCATTTTCTGATTCTAAACGACGCATAGCTGGGAAATATAAAACATCACGAATAGAGGCCGAATCAGTAAGAATCATCACCAAACGATCGATCCCTATTCCAAATCCTCCTGCAGGAGGAACCCCTTGACATAAGGCTTCTAAAAACTCTTCATCAATAGGATGATATTCACTATCGGGATCTAAGACTTTTTTCTCCATTTGCTTTTCTAAAAGCATTCTTTGACGCAATGGATCATTCAACTCTGAATAGGCATTGCAAAGTTCTTTCCCCAAGCAAAAACTTTCAAAACGCTCTACAAAATCTGCCTCTCCTGAACGCAAAGACTTACACAAAGGAGTTGTCTCTATGGGATGATCAGTAATATGGTGAGGAGCAATCAATTTATCACATACTAACTCATCAAACAGTGCGGCGATTAATAAACCTCTTGGTGCCGTTGCATAAGATTCTTCCGGTAATGAAGTACGTTCTTTTAAAATATGGCGTAATTCATGATCTGCATGAAGATCGACATCTATATCTCCATACGTCTTGATACTATCTTTCATAGTCATACGAATCCAAGGAGCTTTAAAATCAACAGACTGCGGCCCTTGTTTCAAATGTGAGTAGGTTAAAATAGTACTGCCATCATTTAACGCACAGACTAAGTATTCAACAAGATTCTCCACGTATGCCATAACGCTATGATAATCCACGTTAGTTGCGTAGGCCTCAATCATAGTAAATTCAGGATTATGGGTTCTATCAATCCCCTCATTCCTAAATACTTTACCGATTTCATAAATACGTGGAGTTCCTCCAACAAGGATTTTTTTTAAAGAAATCTCAGGAGAAATCCTTAAGAACACTTCTGAATGCAAAGCATTCAACGTGGTTATAAAAGGCGTTGCTTCAGCACCACCGTAAACATTTTGTAATATAGGAGTTTCTACCTCTATAAATCCCTGAGCATCCATGTACTGGCGGATCAATTTAATAATACGACTTCTTTTTAAAAAAGTTTGACGCACTTCATCAGAAGAAATCAGGTCTAACCAACGCTTTCTATAACGAATCTCTTTATCACTTAATCCTGCATGTTTATCAGGGAGAGAAATTAATGCTTTGCATAGCAAAGTGACAGTCTCTACAAGAATAGTGAGTTCTCCGGAATGCGTGAAAAATAGGTAACCTTCGATCCCTAAAATATCTCCAAGATCCAGCTTCTTCTCTATGAATTTTATCGAAGTAACCTCTGCATCTTTAGATAGACCTTCAACCAAAGAGAAATCTCTGTTGAACATGATTTGGATTTTTTGATCATTATCTAAGATTTGAGCAAAAGCATTCTTTCCCATAGAACGAAAAAGCACCATGCGCCCAGAGACTTTCACCTTAGGAGTTTTCCTATTTGTAGCATCTTCGCTATTACCAAGAGTCTGTGACGCATACTCTTTTTTGATCTCCTCAACACTAGTTGTTCCTGGAAATTCATAAGGATAAGGATTAATACCTAGGTCGGATATTTCCTGGAGTTTATTACTTCTTTGGAGAAAATCTTCTTGTGTTAGGTATTCAGCTTCTGACATTTTTTCTAAATCCTTTTGCCTATTTCTTATTTTCCAAAGATTGCTCTATTTTCGAGAACATAATCTACAATGCAAGAAATTCGATGCTATCCAAAGAAAATGGGTATTAAAAGTTCACTGTAAGATAGGGATTTTCTCAAAAACAATAAAAAAGATGAATGTTTAATTAAGAGAAAAAGAGAACTTTAGAGAGGAAGATCTCCTCTCTAAAATTCTTTAAGAAGAGATTTACTATTTTCTATGCAAAGCAGCTTGGATTTTCTTAACGTAATTCTCACCACCACCATATTCAAATCCCATTCTAGCTTTCTCGGTTCCATTAGCATCAATAAAGACTAATGTTGGGAATCCGTTTACACCGTATCTGGATTTTAAAGCCTGGTTTTGCTCCTTTATATCTGCAGGTTGATTATTGGACTGTGGGAAATCCAATTCCACCATATGCAAATTGTCATTAGCATAATTCTGAAATTCAGAAGTATTTAAAATCTGATCCTGCATTTTTATACACCAAATACACCAATCGGAACCTGTGAAAAATAGACCTATAGGTTTTTTATCTTTTCCCGATTGTTGAACAGCATCGATATAACTTTCCCATTTAACTCCCGAAGCACTCACTTGCTGGATAGCGGGTTTCCCGGAGTCCTTTTGATAATGAGAACGTCTTTTTGCTGCACAACAAGGCAGGGTGAGTAATAAACAGAGAGCTATTAAACTTCCTTGCAACCAACGTTTCATGCAAATCCTCTTAAAAAAATAGTGTAGAATTTTCCCTTATTTACCGTAGTGTATTATCCTGTTGTGCGTAAAAAGCAAGGGGATTTTCACATTCGGGAACAAAGAGCGTGGATGAATAAACCATCTATATCTATAGTGAATCCGTAGATATCTTTGCCATTTTTATATTCGTATGACACATCCGAATTCCTCGATTCCTTTAATTTTACAAGAAATCATTAATCGCTATTTAGAGCCATATTATCCACCATTAGCAAAGCTTATCTCCCTAAATCTCAAGGAAGAAATAAACAGAATTCCTATAAAAACTTCTATACCTATTAAATCAAAAACTACTCCTCAACCTAGCATAGTAGATAAAAAATTAGAAAATCCTCTAAGCAATCCACTCCAAAACAATGAAGAACCTCCCCTAACCATTGTTCATGAACGTATAAAAAAATCTTCATGGGAATGTATACCGCCTCCTCCAGATCTATCCAAAGAAGAAATTCTCAAATTTCGTTACACTACCTTACAAGCACAGTGTATAAAAACGCCTTTAGATATCCCATGCGGGATTTTTGTAGACGAAGAAAAAGATGAAGAAGTCTTATTTTTCAATAGGTTAACAAAAATTGTCACCCAACAAATTTTTCCTTCTCGACTCATCTTATTAACAGGTCATAAAGATATTTTTCACAAGAATAAGAGCTTCTCTTTATGTCTAGCACCTTTAACGATGATACGTTATAAAATGTCCAATGTACGTTATCATCAATCGTTCACTAAGGATGGGTGTACTTGGATTCCTATTTATTCTTCAGTATATTATGAAAATGATCCGCAATTGAAACGAGATCTATGGGTAATATTGAAACAACTACCTTTCGCCTATACGCAGAAGTCATAGTAAACTCCAATATCAATAAGGTATTAGACTACGGGCTCCCTGAAAATCTTGAACACATTACTAAAGGTGCAGGTGTTAGTGTCTCTTTACGGGGCGCAAAAAAGTATGGGATCGTTCATCAAATTAAAACAGCAACAGAATGTAAACGAGTTTTACCGATCCTAGGTGTTATTGGTTCTGGAATTGTACTACCCCAAGACCTTTTAGAACTTATGTTTTGGATGAGCCAGTACTATTTTGCCCCTTTAGGAAAGACATTACGTTTAGTACTCCCAGGAATATCCTCAAGCATTATACAACCAAAACAACACTACCGAGTTATACTCAAACAAAGTAAAGCGAAGACAAAAGAAATGATTCTTTCCATTCAAAAGGAATCTCCTTCGCAAGCAGCAGCTTTAAAAACATTACTAGCTTACAATTCTCCTCCGGGCCTTTCTGAGCTTATGGATAAAGCTAAGATTTCCCAATCCCCTATCCATTCCCTAGAAAAACTTGGTATTATTGAAATTGCCAATGCTGCAGATCTTGAAATTCAAGAAGATAGTTTAACATTTTTCCTACCTGATCCCCATCCTTTATATCCTCAGCAACAATCTGCTTTGGACAAGGTTTCTTCTTCTTTATCCTCGGGAAAATTTCAAACTCATCTTCTTTTTGGTGTAACAGGGAGTGGAAAAACAGAGGTATATTTCCAAGCTATTCGTGAGGCAAGGAAATTGGGGAAAAGTGCTATCCTTTTAGTTCCTGAAATCGCTCTTACCATACAAACAGTCACCTTATTTAAAGCACATTTTGGGAAAGAAGTTGGTATTCTCCATCACAAGCTCAGTGACAGTGATAGAAATAAGACCTGGAGAGAAGCTTCAAAGGGGAATATTAGTATCATCATAGGTCCGAGATCTGCCTTATTTTGTCCTTTACAAAAATTAGGATTAATCATCGTTGATGAAGAGCATGATCCTGCATATAAACAAAGTGAAAGCCATCCCTGTTATCATGCCCGTGATGTTGCGGTTATGCGAGGAAAACTTGCTAATGCTACTGTGATACTAGGAAGTGCCACCCCGAGTCTAGAAAGCTATTCCAATGCATTATCGGGTAAATATATCCTTTCAGAATTATCAACACGCGCTGCTGCTGCCTGTCCTGCTAAAGTCTCACTTATCGATATGAATATGGAGAGAGAAAAGACAAAAACAAAAACATTATTTTCACAAGCAGCAATTAAAGGTATTGAAAAACGTCTTACTGTTGGTGAGCAGGTTCTCGTTTTCTTTAATCGTCGTGGCTACCATACAAATGTTTCATGCTCCTCATGTAAACACACTTTGAAATGTCCTCATTGCGACATGGTATTGACTTTTCATAAATATGCTAATGTTCTTCTCTGTCATCTTTGTAACTCCTCACCTAAAGATCCTCAAACATCCTGCCCAAAATGTCATGGCGTCATGACTTTACAATATCGTGGATCAGGGACTGAAAAAATAGAGAAGGTGCTTCATAGTATCTTCCCACAGGTTCGCACGATACGTATTGATTCTGACACCACGAAATTTAAAGGAAGCCATGAATCCTTATTAAAACAATTCGCTACAGGAAAAGCTGATATTTTGATAGGCACACAAATGATTGCTAAGGGTATGCATTTTCCGGCAGTCACTCTAGCAATAATTTTAAATGGCGACTCGGGCCTTTATATTCCTGATTTCCGAGCTTCTGAACAGGTATTCCAACTCATTACTCAAGTAACAGGAAGATCAGGGAGAAGCCATCTTCCCGGAGAGGTACTCATTCAATCTTTTCTTCCAGATCACAACACGATTCGTTGCGCCATGCAACAAGACTATCCTGCTTTTTACAACCAAGAGATCCCCGGAAGAGAATTATGTAGCTATCCACCATTTATTCGTCTTGTACGCTGTATATTCATAGGAAAATGTCCCAAGTTAACTTGGAAAGAAGCTCATCGCATTCACACACTAATTGGAAAACAACTAGACATTCATACACAACTCATGCAAATCACTCCTTGTGGACATTTTAAAATCAAAGATGTATTTCGGTATCAATTTTTGATAAAAAGCAAACAAGTTCTGCCGATAAATAAAAAGCTTCATGAAGCTTTATTATCAGCGAAACTATCACCCAAAGTGAAGTTCATGATCGATGTCGATCCCACAACAACATTTTTCTAAATAACTATACAACATAGCAATTAAGATATCGACCTCATCCTGAGTATTATATGCATGGAAATTTACTCGTATAAAAGGCTTATTTACAAAAGTCATTAATCCAACACGTAAATTAACCTCATCCAACATTGAAATAAGAAGATCCTTATTGAAATCTCTTAAAAAGATAGGCTGACCACAACATTGTGAATGCAATCCAAAATGTTTCTGAAAATATGCCTTCAAGCTAAAAATCTGTTTCCTAAAATGTTTACCCTCTAAAAGTAGATGATCATAAGCCGCATCTATTGTAATCAATGCGTGAGGAGCTAATGCTGTAGTATAACGCAAAGGCGGAGAGTTCAACATCAATTCTGTTTTGACTTCTGAAGAAGAAAGAATTGCTGCTCCCATAGCTCCCATAGCCTTACTATAAGTCACAAGTACAGAATAAAAATTCTCATATCCCCATTCATAACATAATCCGCGCCCCTCTTCACCAAAAACACCCATAGCATGAGCTTCGTCTACAATCAGGTGAGCGCCATATTTTTTCGAAAGAATTATAAGTTCTTCAAGAGGAGCTAATGTTCCAGAAAAAGAGTATATGGAACAGACGAAAATAAAGATTCTTCCTGATGAAACTGCTCTATGAGAGACAAGTAAAGATTCTAAAGCATTCAAATCATTATGTTGAAATGCTTGCTGTTTCCCAGAGATCATCTTTAAACTTTGCACAACGGATACGTGCACAGACTCATCCCAAAATACCATATCGGTATCTTTAGAGACGTGATAACAAAATCCTAGATTCGCCATATAGCCACTATGAACAATACATGCAGCTTCAGCATTATGAAAATCTACTATTTTCTTTTCTAAATTCTGTAGAATTAGGGAAGGACCGACAATAGCTCGAGAACCTCGTGCTCCCAGTTGTGCTTGAGGAAATTCATCACAATATAAACGGTAACGTCTCTCAATTTCATTGACTAACGTTGCAGAACGGGAGAAACCTAAGAAATCATTAGTTACAAAATCTATCGGGCATTCACTCATTAAAGATCTTTTCCTTGAAATCTAGAATCTTTAACTATTCAAGTGTCTTTTTAGTCCCCATGAAACAGAGAAAGAGCTAGAGAATTTAAAGCTCGGTAATCAGGCTTTCCTGTGCCCAGCATCGGAATGGATTCCAGTCGATGCTGATAGGATATCTTCATTATGCTACTTGTTTTTAAGTTTTTTAGGATATCATTTACTTCATTGAGAGTTGTAGAAAACGTTGTGAATAAACATAGCCTTATCTTCTCACCGGGAAGTCCGCAAACAATTAACGAAATACCTTCTTGTTCTTCAGGCAGACCGAAACCTTCAATAAGCAAGCTCTCTAAGGCTTGTAAGCTTACCATCTCGCTACCGATTTTTACGAAACGACTAAGCCTTCCTTTTAAAAATAACTGACTATTTTTATCTAAGTATCCTAAATCGCCTGTCACATACCACTGATCTCCTCCGAGCTGGATAAATCCTTGATTAGGATCAGCTCCTAGATAACCAGAAAATAGAGATGTCCCTCGAATGACAACTAAACCTACCTCTCCCGATGACACAGGAACATAAGTTTCCTCGGAAACAATCATGATGTCGATACCTTCAATGGGAATACCAACGCAGGATTCATCCTTCGGACTATCGTCACTATTAATTGTAACCACCGGAGAGCATTCTGTAGTCCCATAGCCCTGACGAAGGATAATATGCGGGAAATCTTTGTCTGATTTTTCTCTTAAGGAATCTTTAAAAGCATCACCGCCAATAACTACAAAACGCAAAGAATTTAACATAGATTCTTGTTTTTTAGCGGTTTTCAAAATGTAATCGAAAAAGATAGGCGTGCTACCTAAAAAAGTCGCGTGAGTTCTATCTATAAGCTCTACAATTTTTTTAGGTTGTAAAGGATTATAAGAGAAAACTACAGGCAAACCAGCGAGCATAGGAAAAAGGGCGCAGCAGTTAAATCCATAAGCATGAAACGGCGGGAGAAACGACATCATGACATCAGTTTCTACAGGATCGAAGAATTTCAAACAGGCCTTCTGATTCTCTAAGAGATTCGCATGTGTTAATGGGACTCCTTTAGGAAGTTTCTCCGTTCCTGATGTAAATAAAATAACGGCAACTTTTTCCTCACTCTGTCCTGAGATATCGAATAATCGCATTAACCAGGGGTAAGGAAGAGAAAAATAAAATGCTATACGCACTTTATCCCAAAGGGAGAGTTGTTTACGTATAGTTTCCATATAAATTAGCTGTGCTGGATACTCAACATCATCGCCATGGATCTGTCGCAAATGCTCAACAAGCTGTTTGGAAGTTAAGATATGATTCACATTAGCAAGCTCAATACAAGCTGCCATTTCTCGAAGTCCCTGACTCCAATTAATCATAACAGGAATTTTACCAGATAATAGTATAGCAAAATAGGCAATGTACGCTCCTGCAGAAGCAGGCATCATAACCCCGATACTCTGATCAGGATATTTAGATACTTTTAAAGCTAAAGCTATAATGGCTTTACGCAAATCGTCGTAAGATAGGACCCCAAGTTGCTCATCCCAACAACCGGCATCCGATTTCATTTCTGAACACAGTTTTAAAAACTTCTCTAAAACTGTGTGACCGTCTCGTAAACCTATACGACGTTTATTAGAGTAATTCCAACGCTTATGCATACCATAACTCCCCTAACATTAGGCATAAGGAACTTCTATAGGAAAACTCTCTTTACCCTCATTAAACCATGAAGAAAGAAAAGCATTCAAATCCTGTTTGGTGGGGAATTGTTTTAAGAAGTCGTGGTCTATCTGTTGTATCGTTACTTTCACAAAGCGTTTCGGCATGAAGAATAATCCCCGACGTAATAGGGCTTTCATAGCTTCCTTAAATACTTTACCTAACTTGGGTGTAGATTGAGTTTTATAGCGCGAAAAAGCACTACCCCATAATCCGCTAATACGTATCAAAAACACATTGCACTCCTTAGATTTATGCAATAGCACGTATGCCGAATACTGATTAACTATTTCTTCTTTCCCGTTCCTTGACAATCTGCCGGCGGGATACAATAAAACACTAGCTTGATTATCTAAAAGGCTAATTGTCTGGTTATAAAACTTTTCCATCTGTTCGACAGTCTTTTTACATTCTCTTCCAGGGACAACAGTTGGAACAGGTATAGCCCCTACAGAATTTAAGAACCAACGAACTACAACATCCTTAAATAAATAATTCACTGCAAGAGGACGTACATGAAAACGCGGCCAAAATAAGTATTCAAGAATTACAGGATCAATTTCAGCTACATGATTTGATAAAAATAGACTTCCTTGATTAGGATTAGGTTTTAGAGACTTTAGACCCTCTAATTTTATCTTATAGCGCAATTTTAAAGCGGAGCCAACGAGAAAAGCATAAGTAGCTTCGTAGATAGTACGCCACATCTTAACTATCATAGGTAACCTTTTTCCATAACAAATTCTCTTACAACCCCTCTAGCAAGTTTAACATAATCCTATCTTTTGGTAGTATGGTTTAGCTATTACTTAGGAAAAAAATCACTATGCCGTCTCATTTGCTAGATTATCAAAGAGTTGCAGAAAGTATAGTTGAGAAAACAATCTCCGAGTTAATCCGTTATCGACAACGCCTCCCTCTGGTTCATTTCTGGACAAAACCTGATGGGTCCTTTGTTACTCCTGCAGATTATGCTGTCCAATATTGTCTTCAAAAAAAACTATCAACAACCTTCCCACATATTCCATTTATAGGAGAGGAAGTCCTAGACCCTGTAAGTGATAATGATAAAATTAATAAAATTTTAGAATTTGTTCATAAGCTAGATCCTAAGGCAACATCCGAAGATCTTCTAGAGACATTAACACCCTATCAAGAAATCTCCTCATTATATTGGCTTGTTGATCCTATTGACGGCACATCCGGATTTATCAAAAATCGTTTTTTTGCAACCGCAGTGTCTCTAATTTATGAGGATAATCCTATACTTGCTGTTATGGCCTGCCCATCAATAGACCCACACACATTTAAAATTTATTCTGCGGCTAAAAATTATGGTACATCATTATTTGGTACGGCAATTGATTCTAGACGCCATTTAAAATCTGGAACTACATTAACAGGGAAGTTTTGTGAGGCTTCTTTAGCAGCACGTAATCAACAACACCACACCACACGTTTACTAAGTTTATCACTCCCTGGACAACCCCAGGCTTACCGTGTTGATAGTCAGTACAAATACGCTATGGTTGCCGAGGGCTCTGTAGACTTTTTTATCCGTTATCCTTTTGCTATTTCCCAAGCAAAAGCTTGGGATCACGCTCCTGGAGCATTTTTGGTAGAAGAATCGGGAGGTATAGTTTCTGATATTTTTGGGAACCAGCTAAATTATCGTAGGGAGGATTTTATTTTAGAAAACCATCCCATAATTCTAGCTTCTGGAAATAAGGACATTCATAGGATTACTTTAGACGCTCTTCAGGAACGTTTGAATATCGTTCCTGAAGAAAACTTGCTCGCTTATTAGACATAAGCAGCTAGTTTTTCTTCTACTATACTATCGGATAGAATCACGGTGTCCCGGTCTGAATCTTCGCTCTGTTCATAAATTTCTCTAAGAATAACAGGAAGCTTACTAACCTTTTGTAGGACTGTCTTCGGACAATATGGTTTTCCAACAGCAAGCGCTACGTTTAATAGGCCTCCAGCATTAGCTAGATAATCTGGGGCGTATAATATCCCCTGAGCATGAAGCAGAGCGCCTAAAGAAGCGTTTTCTAGTTGATTATTTGCAGCTCCAACAACTGCACGACAACGTAAATTGCACACATTATCTCTATTAATCACTCCTCCGAATGCGCATGGAACAAAAATGTCACATTCTAAAGTTGGAAAAGCGTCTTTAGAAACAACAGTTACACTATAGAACTTGGTAACTTCATTAAGAATTTCTTGATTCGTATCAAAAACATAAAGTTCCGCGCCTTCAAAAAATAAGGAGTGTAATAACTTTCTACCGACAGCACCAAGACCTTGTATCCCAATTTTTCTTCCCTTTAGAGAAGAACTCCCCCACAACTGCTTTGCAGTTTCTTTTATACATAAAAAAACTCCGTGGGCTGTGTAAATTGAAGGATCGCCGCTTATGCTTTCTATACCACATACCCAAGGAGTTTCATGATTGATGATATTGATATCCCTAACAGAGACTCCCATATCTTCAGCAGCTATATACTGACCCCCGAGAGAATTTACTGCCTGACCAAAAGCCCTTAGCATAGCCTCAGTAGGCCGTGTCATACCTTTAGGAAGAATGATAACACTTTTTCCTCCCCCCGTTCCTGTCTCACTGAGAATTGCTTTATATGTCATGCCTTTGGACAAACGTAAAACATCCGTTAGAGCATCATTAAAAGAATTATAGGCAAAAGCACGAACTCCGCCTAATGCGGGGCCTACTAGTGTCTGGTGGATAGCGATTAACGCATGTAACTGGATGCCCTCACACGTCACCTCTATCACACGCTCATAATCTTCTATATTTATATCTTTGAACACTAGGGGGTATTTCATAATCTTAAAGTGGAAGGATTTGCAATTATAATAAGGAAGTATTGTATAGATTTAATTAAAAGTCAATTAACCAAACCCTCCTCCTTCTCTTAAAATTCCCCACGTGTTACGCTAGGATCCTCCAGAAGATTAAAAAATAAAAAAAAGTCTATAATGAGAGTCGCTTATGTCTGACAAACAATCTTTATCAATCATGCATCCTTGGCACGGTCCTATACTAACTCAAGACAGCTATGAGTCTCTATGTTGTTATATAGAAATTACTCCCCAAGATTCTGTAAAGTTTGAATTAGACAAAGTTACGGGTTTATTAAAAGTAGACCGCCCTCAGAAATTTTCTAATTTCTGCCCATGTCTATACGGGTTGTTGCCTAGAACATATTGTGGAGAACTCTCTGGAAAGTATAGCGGGGAACAAAGTCTGAAAGAGAATATTCAAGGAGATGACGACCCTCTAGATATTTGTGTGTTGACTGAAAAGAATATCACTCATGGGAATATCTTGCTTCAAGCACGTCCTATTGGAGGATTACGTATTATTGATTCTGGAGAGGCTGACGATAAGATTATCGCTGTTCTTGAAGATGATTTAGTATTTTCAGAAATTCAAGATATTTCAGATTGCCCCTGCACGGTTCTTGATATGATCCAACACTATTTTCTAACTTATAAAGCAACTCCAGAGCATTTAATCCATGGCAAACCTGCAAAAATTGAAATCGTAGGTATCTATGGAAAGAAAGAAGCTCAAAAAGTAATCGAGCTAGCTCATCAAGATTATCTAAATAAATTTTCTAGCGAAAAAACAACAATATAAATGTTTAAGGAGAGGTTCCCCTCTCCCCAAATTTCATAAATTATCTCTTTTCATTATTTAGAATGAAAAGAGATAATTATTGATAAATTTATCTGCTTCTCCAGCGATATCCTTAAGTTCAGGGAAACTCAATAAACGCATGCCTTCTTGAATGCTTAGCCATTGAGCATCGCATATTTCATCTGGATCTGCATGTACATCCCCTTGAACTTCTGCCAAAAAGTAAGCAACTTCTTTGCGAACAAATACCTCGTTATCATTAAAAGAGTAGTGTTCCACAAGAACTTTTGGGAAAAAATTGACTACACTTAAACCTGTTTCTTCAACAAGCTCTCTTTCTGCAGCCTCCTGAGGGCCTTCTTTATCTTCAGAATGACCTTTAGGAAATCCCCAATGCTTGCCTTGGGTATGGCAGATAAAACAAACCTTCAGTGTACTTCTATCTGGAGTACCAAAAAATTTTATGGGAATAATACCAAAAGAGTATTCATACTTTGTCTTCATCATAATTAGGGTATATACCTCGAGAATAATATCGTTGAATTATGTCCACCAAAACCAAAAGAATTTGACATAGCAACGTCAACATCCCAATCCTGGGCCTTGTTCGCAACCACGTCAAAATCATCAATTTCTGCAATCGGGTTTTCTAAATTAATCGTAGGATGTAATTTGCCCGTTTGAATTGCTTGAATTGTTGCAACAGCTTCGACTCCTCCAGCCGCTCCTAGACAATGGCCTATAAGAGACTTTGTGGAATTCATTCGTAAATTTTTCACATGACTACCGAAAGCTTTTTTCAATGCCAAAACTTCCGATATATCTCCTAGAGGAGTTGATGTTCCATGAGCATTAATATAATTTACGCGTTCTTTAGGAATACCAGAACTTTTTAGAGCTCCAAGAACACATGACGTAATGCCCTCTCCATCATCTCTAGGAGCTGTAATATGGAAAGCGTCACAAGTAGTATACGAACCAAGCACCTCCGCATATATCGGAGCTCCTCGCTTCAAAGCGTTCTCTAAAGTTTCTAAAACTAAAATCCCAGCTCCCTCGCCAATAACGAAACCATCTCTATCTCTATCCCAAGGACGAGAGGCTTCTTGAGGGGCATCATTCCTTTCCGATAAAGCTCGATTAGCAATAAAACCGGTCAATCCGACACGATTCACTGCAGCCTCAGTTCCACCACAAACTATCATGTCAGAACGTCCGGAAACAAGATGTTGATAAGCTGCATCAATACAATAATTCGAAGTTGCGCATGCTGTAGATATCGAATAATTCGGACCCATAAGTCCAAAATCCATAGCAATAAGCGCAGGAGCCATATTGGTAATAATATAAGGTATAAAAAATGGAGAAAGCTTCTTATTACCTATAATAAGACGCTCCATGCCCTCGTCTAAAGTTTGCAATCCTCCCATACCAGAACCGATGACAACACCGCAGCGGAGGGGATCAGCAGGAAGATTGTCTTTGTCCCAGCGAGACATTGCAATAGCTTTTTTAGCTGCAACTACTGCATAAGTAATAAAAGGGTCGACTCTGCGTGCTTGTTTTTTATCTAAATAAGGCTCGGGATTAAATTCAGGAATCCAAGCGGCGAAACGGGTAGCATAATCTTCGCATGGAAAAGAAGTAATTGTATGAACGCCACTAATACCAGCAAGCAGATTATCATAAAAGGTGTCTATTTCATTGCCTAAACAAGAAACAACACCCAATCCCGTGACCACTACACGTTTTTTATTCATAAAGTTATTCTACCCCGTTAAGAAGCTAGAAGCTTGGATGTAATAATGCAACCGTCTTTCCATAACTCTTCCAATCGATATTGTTCTCTGATGGACGAGACAAATAGATGAATGACGATAAATCCGTAATCTATAACTACCCAGTCACCATGGTTTAATCCCTCTACATGCAAAGGAGCAAGATTATGTTCTTTTAATTCCTGCACGATAGTGTCTGCCAAAGCTTTTACATGTACACCGACATTCCCTTCAGCAAAAATAAAATAATCTGTGAGCTGAGAAATGGCACGGACATCTAAGACAACAGGGTTATTTCCCTTTTTGTTGTCTATAACTTTGGCAATTACTTTTAATAAATTAAAGCAAAATAATTCCATAGAAACTGGCATGAGAATACTCGATTATCTAGGATAAGGTCGAGCTTTTTTTCTTACGTTAAATAATATTCCAATAATACTTTCTAGCCATTTTTCTTAGTCTTCCCTTAGGTCGCACTACCGTTTTTTCCTCACCAAGAAGAAGAAAAGGTAAATCCAAGATATGATCCGAAAAAGTATGACTTCTTGCCCGACCTATTTTTTTAAGGTGGCTGAGTATTTTCGCCTTATTATCCCCAGTCAGACATTGATTTGCAAGCATTTGCCCTCTAGAAAACTCTTGAAATCCTGAGGCATAACACATATTCGCCCCAAGTCTCTCAGCTATGGGTCGAACAATAAAATCTGGAGACGAAGAAAAGATCATGACTTCTCCTGAGGAATCCTCCAAAGCTTCATGAAATTTTTCTAGAGCAGGATAATAAAAATTTTTTTCACCGAGAGTATGTGCAAACTCCATTGCCATAGAAGAAAGCTCTTCAAAAGAAACAGTTGTGAGTAAAGAAGATACGATTCGGGAATAAAATGAAGGCAAATCTAAAAAAAAAAATCGAAAACGCAGAAAAAATAAACAGCAAGAGGGAAGGGTTTTATAAGAGAATAAGCGACGCCCCAAGGCGTATTTATAAAACCCTATACTGCTATTACCTCGTAGCAATGTACCATCTAAATCAAAAGCATATATACAAGATCGTCTCATGTTAACTGCTGAATTTGTCGCTTTAGATCAAGAATTCCTTGATCCAATTCCTCTAAAGCGCGTTTGTCTTCTTCAACTAGAGCACTATATTGCATAGCACGATCAAAATCTAGACCCGAAGATCCAAGAAGTTTTTTATCTTGCTCTAATTTATCTTTCAATTCCTTGCGACGCTCTTGTCTCTGAAACAAAACCTGTCGCATATTTGTGAGTTTTTCACGAGAATCAGGAGAAGACAGCAGTTGTTCTTCAAAAAACGCTGCTATATGCTGCAAAGTTAGATTTAATCGATTATCTAAGGCTATTCTTTCCGAAGCAGATAGAAAAACTGCTTTGGTTAAAGATTCTTTCAGTTCTTGCCAATCTGAACGGGCCTCTGGATGAATATCTCCAGAAATACACTTTTCAGAAAACACATGGATCTTATCACTCAATTCTTTAATAGCTTCTTGTCTGATCTGTTTATCTCGAGCTAATTGTTCTTGATAAACCTGTTCTGCAGCCTCCTGTCTTTCGCGAAGCTTTTCAAAAAGAATTTGCAGTTCTGCTTTTAAGGCAACAACATCATCATGAACCAGATCTAGAGCACGTATACGTTTTGCAGCCGCATCTAAATCCTTGCGAACTTTGAAAAGATCGCTACCCTCTTCCAACATCTGGGCTATACTTGTTAATTGCTCACGAACATCTTTAGAGTTTTCTGCCGATGTCACTCTTAACCGACTTTGCTCCTGACGAATTTCTTTTTCTAGACCTTTAAGTTGATCCCAACATTTACTTAGTTTCAAACGAGTATCAGAAAATACGGTAGAGGAAACAGCTAAGCATTTAGCAGCTTGCTGTAGATTTTTGATTTCTTTCCGTAAAAAAAAAACGGAACGTTTTAATGTGTCCTTATCTGCACGAGAAAAATACTTGGAAACAAAAGATTCAACATCTTCTGAAAAAGCTTCACTGACCTTCTCAATAAGTTCTTTTCTTTTCGGAAACACTTGATTCCCTAAAGAGGATAAACGTTGGAAAAACTTACTTTTCAGCCGCATGCGCATACCAACATTCATCAATTCTTTTCGCAAATCAATGATTCTTGCGGAAAAACTACTTAACCAAACTAATGAGGCATGCAAATCCTTATAAAAGGTCTTGCGTTTTTCCAAAGTTTGAGTCTCTAAAAATACGGACTGTTCTTCTTGTACTGTCAGAGGATTGGTTCCGTCTAAAAAACTAGTTATATCTTGCTCAAGACAAGATATGGCTAACTCAATCTGTCCAACAACAAAAGTCCCTTCTTCATCTTGTAAGGATTTAATATGCCGTCCTTCCTTCGTTAAATCAATGTAGCGACGCCAAAATTCAGCCCGCTTACCAACGTTTTCTACTTGATGGAATAATGGAAGACAGTGCTTTCGTATCGCCCAAAACAGCTTTAAATTCGCTCCTTGGTTGTTTCTTAACGCTTGCTCCATTTTCTCTAAACTAAAAGCTACTTGATCTTCTATCAACGAAAATCTAGATAACTCTTGAGTAAATATGGTAAAGGATTCATTAGTCATTGCGGCGTCAGAAATATCATCACGTTTGGATTTCGATTCCTCACTAGAAACCACTATAGAACCTTGTTTTGCTTCTAAAGAATGAAAGCTGTTGTCTGAAGTATCCATAATAACAACTTAGGGTGTAGGGCTTGACAAAGAAATAATGAATAGAAGATAAAGTTTGCCCCCGTACTACATTATCGTCAATCGTTTTTATGAACTTATCTACTAGAATTTCCTTTGACGAAGGATTGGAGTTATTCAGGGCAAGTCCTTTAGAGAAACTACAAGAAGTTGCGAATATTTTGCGCGAGCAACGTTATCCTGATAATAAAGTCACTTATGTCCTAGACGCCAATCCTAACTACACCAATATTTGTAAAATTGATTGTACCTTTTGTGCCTTTTATAGAAAGCCTCGCTCCTCCGATGCATTCCTTCTTTCTTTTGACGAATTCCGTTCTTTAATGCAAGGATATATATCTATGGGAGTTAAAACTGTACTCCTTCAAGGAGGCGTCCATCCAAGATTAGGGGTGGATTATCTTGAAGAATTAGTACACATCGCCGTTACAGAATTCCCTTCTTTGCATCCTCATTTTTTTTCTGCGGTCGAAATTTCACATGCAGCCATAGTTTCAGGGATTAGTACAGAAGAAGCTTTAAGAAAACTTTGGGAAGCCGGACAGAGAACTATTCCTGGAGGTGGAGCAGAGATTCTCTCTGAGCGCGTACGTAAAGTCTTATCACCAAAAAAAATGGGTCCTGATGGATGGATGAACTTTCATAAGCTCGCTCATCGTTTAGGTTTTAGAACAACAGCTACTATGATGTTTGGTCATATAGAAACCGCTCATGACATTCTTCTACATTTGGATGCTCTAAGAAATGCCCAAGATGAAATTCCAGGATTCTATAGCTTTATTCCTTGGAGTTATAAGTCTGGAAATACAGCTCTAGGACGTAAAGTCCCTAATCAAGCGCCTCCTGAAATGTATTATCGTATTTTAGCTCTCTCTCGAATCTTTTTAGATAACTTTGAACACATAGCAGCTTCTTGGTTTGGAGAAGGGAAAGAACAAGGTGCTCGTGGTCTACATTATGGAGCTGATGATTTCGGGGGAACAATTATTGATGAAAGCGTGCATAAATGTACGGGATGGACTTTACAAAGTTCAGAAGAGGAAGCCCGTGCAATGATTATTGCTGAAGGTTTCATTCCTGTAGAAAGGAATACATTCTATGAACATATAGAGAGTACATATCAACCATGAAGGAAATAATCTTCTGCGATTTTCTCTGCTATAGCTTCTGCTGTCAATCCTAGAGAAGACAGATCTCGAAACAAAGGATAGCGTTTGAACCAAGTTCTTTGTTTTTTTGTATATCGCCAAGTATTTGCAATAAATTTTTGTTTCACACTCTCATAGGATTCCGCCGGCGATCCCTGATCAATAAATTCGATCCATTCTCTATAGCCTATAGCTTTCGATGCTGAAGAATTCTCTCTTATTCCCTGATCGAGCAACCTACGCACTTCATCAATTAAATTATCTTCTAGCATCTTCTGACAACGTAATTGAATATTATGCTGCAAAAGATCTTTCGGAGATGATAGAAACCAACCTCGACAATTATATTCCCTAGATTCTTGAGCTTCCATACTCCAGTTATGCTCTGAAACCTTCTTTCCTGTGAAATGGATAATTTCTAAGGCACGAATGATTTTATTCTTATCATTTTTTGTAATGCTCTGTGCGTATTCAGGATCTTTCTGACAAAGATTTTCGTATAAAAATGACAAACCATGTTCATAAATATAAAAAGCAAGCTGATCTCGAAATTCACGATCTGCAGGCGGTCCTTCGGGAGGACCGGAAAGAAAAGTGTGAAAATAAAACCCGGACCCTCCAACAAGGATAGGAACTTTATTTCTAGAAAGAATATTTTGACATGCCTGCATAGCCTGATAATAAAAATCTACAGCATTAAAAGGTTCTTGGACATGGCAGATATCTATCAAATAATGAGGAATACGCTGTCTAGCTTCTATAGACACTTTTGCTGTACCAATATCCATGCCACGATAAACTTGCATGGAATCTACAGAGATAATTTCACCATCAATCATAGGCGCTAGCCATAAAGAAACATCCGTTTTACCCGATCCTGTGGGTCCTGAAAGTAAAATCACAGTACGTTTAAACAGTTTTGTAAATGATTTTTGTGGATCTAAGCAGACATCACATCCTGTGGATGTTATAGCATTAGATTGAAATTCAGGAGCACGCATATGCAATAGGATTAAAATTTAGTGAAACATTCTTGTTCTGATTGGCAAACAGGCAACAATTGATCAACACCTGCTATACGAATAACGTCCGCAACTACATCTTGAACACAACAAATACAAAGGAGACCTTGGCGAGCCTGTAACAATTTAGACAGTGAAAATAGCAGACGAATCCCTGCACTACTCATATAAGTAACTTGTTGAAAGTTTAGCACCATTTTATGGTTGCCTTCATTTACTTTCTTATCTAGAAATACTTCTGCCTTTGGTACAGAAACAGCATCTAAAGCTCCCTCCAAAGAAACAACAAAAATGTCACCATACTGTTTAGTTAACCAATCCATAAAAGCAACTCCAAATAGTATCTCGCAAATATTAGCAATATTATTTACGATAAAAATAAAAAACAATGCGCGCCCATGGTAAGAAGCTTTATAAAAATGCTTTTTTCTCCTGGACCGAGATACTCTATCTCTTATGCATTACTGTGCATTTTCATTAGCACCCTGATTTTTATCCCTATCATTCATTGGCTTTTGTTTCCCGAGACTTTTTCATTCCCCACAACAAAAGCCCTCCCAATTAAAAATATTTTTCTAGTTTCATCATCCCCTTCTAGAATTCCTGAAATTATTTTTTCAGAAACACTACAACTATCAGCAGATAATCCAACGTTTCTACATCAATTTACAACTAAGCAAGCAGAGGCTACTTTAAAAGATTTAGGTATATTCTCTTCCATAGCTATAGAAAAGATCCCGGATAATAAAGGAATCATCATCTTTTATTCTCTGCATTCTCCGCTTGGTTACCTAGGGAATCAAACCAACACTCTGATTAATCGTTCAGGAGAACAATTCCCCTGTCAACCTTTTTTCAAATCTCAAAAACTTCCCCAAATCTTCTTTTCTAAAAAAGATGTGCTCGATTCTATTTTACCTTTATGGAAAATAGACATCGCGTCTCTTCTCATTGAAGATCTCAAAGAAGATCCTCCTGTAATTATCGATTTATCCCTGACCGAAATCTACCCGATGGAGATAACTGTCACTTTATCTTCAGGGAATCTCCTAAGATTCCAATACCATGCATTACGTAAAGGATTGAAAAACTATCATCTCACTCAAAATAGCGCTGTGTTTGACTCCCAACAACCCTATATCTATGATTTAAGATTTCCCAACCATTTATTATTAAGTAAGATATGACACCTATAATCATCTTTACTCAGCTATCTTCTCAAGAAGAAGCCGAGAATATTTCTAATACTTTAGTAATTCAGAAGCTGGCTGCCTGCGTTCATATTTTCCAAAAAGGAAAATCTATTTATATGTGGAAAGGCAAACTCTGCGTTTCCGAAGAATATCAAATCCAAATCAAAACAACGTCTGCTCGATTTTCAGCAATTTCTGCAATTATTCAATCCCTATGTTCTTATGATGTTCCTGAAATCATTTTTGTTAAAATCGACGATGGAAATGAGAAATATTTACAATGGTTATCTCTAGAAACTGCCTCACAAACGCCTCAGGAATGAATAAATCTTGACGTTTTTTCTAAAATGGATATAATCCTTTTCGGAACTTTGAAGGATACATAAGTGTCTTATTCTTTTTTTCCACATCTCAATTTAATTTGGATTTTATGGAAGAGTTTGTAGCATATATCGTAAAGAATTTAGTTGCTGATCCTGAAGCTGTGGAAATTCGTTCTATTCAGGATGAGTCAGGTGAATCTATAAAGCTAGAGATACGTGTGGCTCCCGATGATATAGGGAAGATCATAGGTAGACGAGGAAATACCATACACGCACTAAGAACTATCCTTAGACGTGTGTGCGCAAGATTAAAAAAGAAGATACAAATCGACTTGATTCAACCCGAAGGCAGCAGAGAATCTGTTGGCGAAGACGAGGATGCTTCTAGTGGTTTTTGTCTTGATTCAAACAACTCTAATGACTCAGGGATGGCCCAGCAATGTTGTGGCCGAGGCAACTGCTGTTCAGCTGATGAGGAAGATACAGAAGCATCTTCAACGCATCACAAATGCAGCCATAATCACCATTCTGAATAATATTCACTACTTTTCTACATTTCATAAATAGAGTTTGGCAATAGCTAAAAACCCCTTCAAGGAGTTTTTAGCTCTTCGCGGTTAATAAGCTTTGCTTATTAAAAGTACTGCTGACTTTTTTCTTCTGATCAAACTTATGTAATCCCGATACAATTAGTTGATGCACGACTTGTTCAAAAGTCCATCCCAAATGCACAAAATCATGTAGAAATGGGCTAGATTTTGTCATTCCTGGAATAGGATTCATTTCAGAAAGCCAAAAGTTTCCTTCTCCATCTAAAAAGAAATCGATTCTACAAGATCCTTTACCCTGAATAGCACGATATACACGTTCTGTAAGTTCTTTCACCCGTATTTTAGATTCCTCAGGAAGATCTGGATCATACTGTATTTTAGCACTAGATTTACCATTTAATCCGTATTTCTCTTCATAATCAATAAATCCTTTTGATCCGCGACGCTCGTGTGGTTCAGAAATATAATAACAGGTGCAAGCATCCCCAAGACAAGATACTTCGATTTCTCGAGATCCTAAACGGTTCTCTTCAATAAATACGTCAGTATCATATAGAAATGCTTCAGATATTTTTGATTTTAGTTCTATTTCATTATGAACTTCAAACACACCGACACTTGATCCTAAATGAGCTGTTTTCACAAACATAGGAAAAGTAAAAGTCTCTAAAATTCTGTGTATACATAATTCCGGAGTCCGTTTCCAAGCATGTAAAGTTAACGGTTGATAAGGAACCACAGGGATCCCTATAGAAGCTGCAAGACGTTTTGTCATAATCTTATCCATACAGATAGCTGAAAAGAGCAATGATGGCCCTCCATAAGGCTTATCGATAATTTCTAAGAATCCTTGAAGCGTACCATCTTCCCCACAAGGACCATGTAAAATTGGAAGAATAAAATCTAAACCAACTAAGATCTCAGCAATTTCTGGAGATAGCACATGATGACCTGGCCTATCGCAACAACTTACTTCATTAAGATTCGATACTTTCGACCACAATCCTTGCCGATTAATAACGAAATACTGCACATCATAATACTGAGAGGAAAGATACTGAATAACATTTCTCGCGGATAATAAAGAGATATCATGTTCGCAAGATTGCCCCCCACAAACCACGCCTACAGATAATTTCCTAGGTTCAAAATCCTTTAATGCATTTCCTACAGCATAAATATTCCCTGCTCCTAAAGATATACAGACATCATGAACGCGAATTTCTCGTTTTAAATACTCTATAACATTATCATAGGGAACATAGGCACAGCAAACATGAGAAGATAAAGAAATCGTCTCCGCGAGTCTCTCAGGAGAAGGTAAATCTAATGGTGTTTCTCCCGCACTGTAGATGTCTGTGAGGATTACCTCATCAGCATCTTGAAAAGCACTGAAAAACTCATCTAAACAATATTGTAATCTAGAAAATCTATGAGGCTGACATATAGCAACTATACGACGCAATCCTACAGCATCTCGTAGCGCTCTTAAGGTACAAGAAATCTCAGAAGGATGATGCGCATAGTCCTCGAAAAACAAGAATCGCTCAGAAATATTCTTTCTTTCCATACGTCTTTGTACTCCAGAAAAACTTTTAAGAGCTTCTCTAATACTTACCTCTTCAATACCAAAAGTTAATGCTATGCCCACAGCCACTGCAGCATTTGCAATGTTATGCTTACCAATCAAGTTAAGGTCTATATCTAAGTAATCTTTTCCCAAAAAAGATAGAGAAAAAATAGAACACCATCCTTCTTGACGATGCGAACAAATATGCAGATCGCAATCTTGAGAAAATCCATATGAGGTTCCAAAAATCCTTCCCTTAAGTTCTGGGCAATCGCCATTATAAAAACATAAGTTCGGGTTATCAACCTTACGGCAGAACTCTTCAATCGTTAATGCAAGTTTTTCCTTACTTCCTTCAAAATTACTTAGATGTTCATTATCTAAGTTCGTAACCACGGCAACCTTAGGAAGGTAGTGTTTTAAAGAACCATCGCTTTCATCAGCTTCCGCAATAAAATATTCTGACTTTCCCGAATACCCATTTAAATATAGAGAATTCAACCCTCCAATAGCATAAGAAGGATCTTTTTCTGCTGCTTGAAAAATCGCTGTAATTAATGAGGATACGGTAGTTTTCCCATGACTTCCCGAAACTAAAATGCTGGTTTGCTCCTGCATTAAAAAAGCAAGAAGCTCAGCACGATGCCATGTAGGCAACTGTTTTCGTAAAGCTTCCTTATATTCTACATTATCCTTAGCAATCCCCGATCCATAGATAACAATACAATCTTCAGGAACATGACTTTCTCTATGTCCGGAAAAATATGTTGCACCTTTAGCAATAAGTTTATCTACAGTGGCGCCTTGATTCAAATCACTACCTGATACAGAATACCCACGGTCTAATAAAACATGAGCTAATGCACTCATTCCTATTCCACCAATACCTATAAAATGATAGCGGATTTTCCTATCCATAGATTACCTATAAACATTCACAAATAAATTGATAAAAAGACTTCGAAGATTTGTTGTAATAATAAGCTCGCAGCGCCTCTCGCCTATTTTTAATAGTTTCAGAATCTAGAGCAAGCAAAATATTTTTAGTCAAAAGCTCTTGGGAAAGCTGTTTTTCTAAGATCATCGATCCCCCTCCTATAGTATAGACAAGGAACTTTGCATTTTCTTCCTGATGTCCGTAAGCTCCTGGATAAGGGATGAGTATTGAAGGACTTTGTGCCCATAACAACTCATCTAAAATTGTAGCTCCTGCACGACTAATTACAAGATCTGATGAAAGTAAAACATTGAGCATATCTTGCTCGAAATGTTTTACACAGAAAGATACATCACCACGACTATAAACATGTTGTATAGAAACAACATCACCTCTAGGTCCTGCAATGTGGTGAACATACATATTCGGATAATGCTTGGCAACATCTACAAGAGCAGATGGAACATAATCATTTAATGTTTTTGCTCCTTGAGAGCCTCCTACAACACACACTGTTGGAGAATGCGATGTAAGACGTTCTACAATAGGGCTAAAAGACGAAAAAGCTCTTTTTGGTAAAGAGATCTCTTGTGAAGGACACCGAAACTTCTTAGTTACTGGAGAGAAAGATACCCCTACACCTTTAGCAAAACGTGAGAAGAGTTTATTCACTTTACCAGGAACAAGATTTTGCTCATGTAAAAATATAGGAATTTTCTTGTTTAGTGCCGCCATCAATACGGGAAGAGAATGATAACTACCAAATCCAATAACAACATCGGGATCAAAAATCATGAGCTCTTTTTTAGCTTTCTTGTACCCCTTATATAAAGAATAGGTTCTACCAATAGCTTTCACAGGATTAGTGATTATCGGCAAGCCTGAAGGAATTTCTTTATAGTGTACATCTTGTTCATAAAGATTCGGATGATTATCAAGTCCCTTTCCCAAAAGAAGAACGTCTACACCCTCTTTACAAAATGCTTCTCTTGTTGCGAGAGCTGGAACTATATGTCCTCCCGATCCTCCGACGGCTAAAGCTATTTTGTTGATTTTCTTCATCACACACCTTTAATAGCAATGTAACACCACACATATTAGCAATCAAAGAGGATCCCCCTTGACTGAAAAAAGGAAGATTTACTCCCTTACTCGGTAATAATCCTGATACAACGCCTAAATTCATAAAAGCTTGCATTCCGATAATTACTGTAATAGCTATTGCTAAAGAAGATGCTTCTAAAGAAGATGCTCGAATAGCAACCACATAACCGCTATAAACAAAATACATATATAGCAGAATCAAAAGCAGCATACCAATGAAACCAAATTCTTCAGCATATATAGCAGCAATATAATCATTTTGTGCTTCGGGCAGGTAAGTAAGTTTTTGTAAACTTGCTCCCGGTCCCTTACCTAATAATCCTCCCGATCCCGCAGCAATTTTTGCCTGATACGGTTGATGGCCTCGCCCCTTAATATCCAACTCTGGATGGAGATAGACATTTAACCGATGCCTCACGTAAGGCATCCTATAAGCAAGAGCACCTCCGACAACAAGGATACATAACAAAGGAAGCAACCAATAACGCAGCCGCACAGCTGTCATAATAAATACGGGAATCAGAGAAAAAGCAATTACAGCCGCAGAACCATTGTCAGGTTCTATGGCAATCAATAGAATAGGAATAAATAACGTCGCAGTTAGCTTGAGGAATAATTTAAAATTTTCTCGATATTGAGGATGGAAAACTAGATATTCTATAGCCACACAAGGGACAAGGTACTTCACAAATTCAGAAGGCTGTAAAGTAAGTTGTCCTATACCCAACCAACGTTTCGCACCATTTCTACATACTCCTATCCCAGGAATTAAAACAGCAATAAGAGCTATTCCTGCAATAAACAATAATGTAGGACTCATTTTTAGAAAATCTTTCCATCCTGTCATATAAACTAAAGAAGAAAGACTCAATCCTAATAATAGATAAGTAATCTGACGAATTAGAGCTTTATGCGTACTGCAAGTCAGAGAACGATCGAGAATTTCAGCTGAAGAAGTATCAAAAACCATAACTAGACCTAGAGAAAAAATCCCTAACAAACATGAAACAATGAACCACTTCATATTAGGCCTAGAGGGAGATTACCGTATGCGCAACTGATCTCCAGGTCTAAGTCTGCGCGCCTTATGCTCATCAAGATCATTCATTCTTAGCAAGTCTTCAAGACGGATATGATTACGTAAAGCTATAGTCCAAGGACTATCGCCTTCTTGAACAGTATAGAAATCTTCAGCAGTGGAGATTTTCACTTGAGATTTTTTAGTTTCTTCTTGCTTATCCGATATGGGGACCTTTAATACCTGACCTATCTTCAATTGTGTGGAAGATAGATCATTAATCTGCATAAGAACAGCTACGGTCGTATGATTTGCCTTAGCAATACGCTCTAGGAAATCTCCTTTTTTCACAATAACCGTCGCATAGGCTTCTTTTTTAGGAGCTTCTTTAACAACTTGGACTTTTGGTTCGTGAGATATAGGATTTGTAATTGGAACAGAAGGAGGTGTTTGAGGAACATTATTTGCTGGAGGAGCTTTGACAACTACAGGTTTATTTTCTGCAAATTGTGCTGCTAATTCCTCTTTAGAAACACGTTGAGGAACAGTCTCTACGATAGGCTTTTCAACTTTTTCTTGTGCTTTTTCCATAGAAGGAACAACTTCAACAAGCTTTGCTGGTAAGGGAGGAAGCAATACATCTGTATTTTTCTTATCAGCATATTTTGCTGTAGTGAATAATACTAGCACCAAAACTGCATTCACTAAAGTTGCAATTATAATCGTATCTCTACGGTTCATATTTTTAATGCCTCCATGTCACCAACCAATTGCTTAAAGCAATCTCCTCGTTCCTCAAAGCTCCGAAACTGATCAAAACTGGCACACCCAGGAGACAATAATACTACATCACCAGGCTGTGCTATACTCTGGGCTATGCTTACCGCTTCTTGTAGATCTCGGGCTTGAGTTAAAGGAAGACTACTAGATAAAGCTTGGGTAATTTGGTTTCGACATTCCCCCATAGCCACAATATGTTTTACTGTTTGAGTAAGGACTGGAATCAAAGAAGTAAAATTACTTCCCTTGTTCCTTCCGCCCAAAATAACAATGACATTTTCTTTCACAGCCATCAGAGCTTTTTCTACAGAGCTCATAGTTGTAGCCTTACTATCATTGATATAACGCACGCCATCTTTTTCTCCCAGATATTCTATTCTATGGGGAGGTTTTTCAAAGGTTTGAATTGCCTTTAAAAATGCTTCCAAAGGAATGGACAATATCTCATTAGCTAAAGTATAAGCAGCGCAATAATTATTCCTATCATGCAAGTATAGTGGTTTTAATGCACTCCCTTTATCTAAAATTAAAGCTATTTCTCTAGTATAATCCAAATAGGATTTTCCAGAGGAAACACCCTCCCCAACCCATAAAGAATTAGATGCTTGCAAACATTTAGCGATGTTGTTTTTTGCTTCGCTATAGGCTTGCAAGGTCTTATGATAATCTAAATGATTATCGGAAACATTTAAAATAGCAGCTCCTGATAGTACAGGGGTCTCTATTTCTTGCTCAGCCAACTGAAAAGAACTAATTTCAACAACACGAATACCTTTTTGACGCATTGCTTGAAGAATAGGCACACCTATATTCCCCATAGCAAAAGCATTAGTTCCTAAAGAACGTAGTAAATGGACTAAAAACAACACAGTTGTTGTTTTTCCTGCAGATCCTGTAATTCCAATCGAAGGATATTGACAAAATTCCGAATCTTGAAAAGCAATCTGAATATCAGTGACGATGGGAATTTTTCTACGTTTTGCTTCTGTTACTAAACGATGGGAAGGTTTGATCCCCGGGGAACGCACAAACAAATCTATATCTTCAGGAAATTCCTCAATGTTATCTAGATAACGTTTGCGAAAGAAACTACAAGAATTTAGAGCATTTAAAGATCCATCCATTCCAATAACATAATCCCCTCGATCATGCAGAAATTCTGCTACGGATCTTCCTGTAATTCCCGCTCCTAAAACTATAACACGTTGGTTATTCACAAACTATCTCCATAAGGCTGCGATAATCCCTACAATCATACAAATGAACCCAGCGACATAAAAACGCAGGACAACTTTCGTCTCTGGAATACCTTTATACTCGTAATGATGATGTAATGGAGAACATAGAAAAATACGCTTTCTCCTTAATCGATAGCTACTGACTTGTAAAATTACTGATCCAGCTTCTGCAACAAAAACACCTCCCAACAAAATTAAAAGCAATTCCGCACGAAGCATAACAGCACAACTACCTAATATTCCTCCTATAAGTAAGGAACCTGTATCACCCATAAACACCTGAGCAGGAGAACGATTGTATCTTAAGAAAGCAAAGCTTACCCCTACCAATGCAGCTAACAATATAGATACATCTTTTGCTAAAGGAATTGTCGGATCTGCAACAGCAACTACTAGCAAACCAAAAGCACTCATACATGTAGTTCCTGCTGCCAAACCATCGAGACCATCCGTAAGATTCACAGCGTTGCTAGTACCTACGATTGCTAGCATTGCTAAAGCAAAATAAAAAAGTTTACTTAGAATACAATGTCCAAAAGAAATAGCCCCAAAAAAGGGAACCTTTAATGTATAAAATAGGGCATTACCTTTATATAGAGAAAATATAGCTAGGATTGTGAGCGCAGAGATTAATAGCTGTAAAACAAATTTCTGTTTTGTTGTTATTCCATGTCCTTTTTTTCTTTTCTTTTTTACTATATCGTCATACCAACCTAAAGTTCCCCAACTGGCTATCAGAAATACAAATAGCCATGTTGAAAGTTTCTCTAAGGGGAGCCAAAAGAATATGGTGGTCAATAAGACGATACAAAAAAGTATCCCTCCAGCTGTAGGTGTGTGCTTTTTATCCTGATGAAGAATCTCTAGCTTCTCACAGTGTTCTTTATGCACTTGATCGTAATGATTCTGTTTCTTTAACCAGCATATCACAGGTTTTCCTAAGAAAATCCCCAGAAAAAATGCCAGGCCAAAAGCTGTTGTTAATAAGAGAATCAACGATTCATTAAAATAAGGAAATACAGAACTCATAAGTAAAGTATTAAAAATTAAAAACAGCTTAATAAAGACTCTAAAGCTAAAGATCGCGATCCTTTCAACAAGACAATATCTCCTTGCTGAACAACTTTCTTTAAAATCTCTTCTACACTCTGAGCAGATGGATGGAAAGAAACTTCACAAGGACCATGTTTTAATAAATGCTGAATCGGCAACCATTTCTCTCCAATGAAGAAAATAATACTCGCTTTTGATAAAGCTTTTTTAGCAACAACGGCATGACCTTCCTCAGAATAATTTCCTAATTCTGCCATATGACCTAAGATGAGTATAACTTTTCTACCTTCTGAAGGATTAGGAATCGCATCTAAAGCAGCAATCATTGCTTCGGGACAGGCATTATAGGCGTCATTGATTACTTGAACACCATTGCGTATGCTTTGTTCAAAACGCATGGGAGGGAGTTGCAAATCACAACAAGATTGGACAATCCTATCGACAGGAACATCAAGAAGCCAAGCCAAAGATAGAGCTATTAATAAATTACTATAGGCTGGCTGGTATGGGAAAGAAATTGCAAAATCTATATCGCCTTCAGGAGTACTTATAATCACGCTATCCTTCCGAATAGCCTTATAATAAAAATCAGCAGTTTCATCATGAAAAGCAAAGGAAAACTTCTCAGAAGATGGAGACTGTTTTATAAAGTGAGAATACCAAGGAGAATCTTTAGGAAGAAGTTGTACACGACTATTTCGTAAGATACGCCCCTTTTCCTCAGCTATGCCTTGAACTCCTTTATCAGGGAAATTCATAGCATGTTGATCCGCTACATTCGTAATTACAGAAACCTCAGGTTCTACTATAGAAAGTAAATCCTTCATATTTCCTGGTTCAGAAACTCCCATTTCCAAAATTATAAAATCCTCATTACCATCTGCCATTAATAAGCTTAAAGGAACAGTAAGTTGAGAGTTATAGCTTTTAGGACTGGCATATACCTTATATACTGAGGAAAGGAAAGTTTTGAAAAACACTTTTGTAGTTGTCTTCCCAATAGATCCGGTAATACCGACGATCGTTCCCTGAAATAAATGACTTTGACTTTCTCCCGCCTCTTTCAACGCTTCCGTTGTGTCATTAACAACAACTAATTCTAAACCAAATGAATCCCCGCAATAATCTTTAGAAACAACTGCTGCTACAGCTCCAGCTTGGGCTGCCTGTTTAAGGAAGCGATGCCCGTCTGTACATTGTCCAGAAAGAGCAAAGAATAAGTCCCCCGGATGCACCTGACGGCTATCAATAGCAACCCCAGAAATCTTTTTCCCAGACCTTGGGTGTTTCACATCGGATAGCATTAATGATACCCAATCTTCTAATAAGATAGATCGCATTCTTCAGCCTTTTGTCTCTTATTAAAATACATCTACTCAGAACTATACTGTTAGAATAAACATATCATTTATGAGTTCTAGGATTAAATCAGAGAGTACTTCGAATATTCTGTTCGTTAATATAAATAAATATACTACATGAATGCAAGCAACGATAATACTCTCGCAAGATTTCCTACTGACTATAAAATCGTATTTCGCTTAAACTAGGGTTTCCTTGTGTTCTTTGGTGGCATAGCCAAGCGGTAAGGCCGAGGCCTGCAAAGCCTCTATCCCCGGTTCGATTCCGGGTGCCACCTTTCTTTTTATCTAAGGTATTGTACTCTAAAAAATGACTTGGTAGTGTGAGCTCTGCTTAAGACTTCTTTAAGAGGCCGCCGATGTTAGATAAGGAAAATTCCCTTTATGATACAGATAAAAAACTTTTCCTTGGAATAGATAAAGTTTTTCATTCCGTTAAGGATCGCTACGGTCCCCTCGCTTCGTCTCTATCTTTTTTTGAACACGAAGGTTATCTAGCTTTATCTCGTATAAATCTAGCGGATCCCCATGAAAATATTGGTGTAGATTTTGCCAAAGTCATGGCGAAGAAAATTCACAAGAAATATCTTGATGGTGTGACTACTGGCATCATTTTACTCTATACTCTTCTTAAAGAAAGCTATCTTCTTCTAGATCAAGGTTTATCCCTTTATAAGCTCTGTTCCGCTTTAAAAAAAATGGGGAAAAAGCTCCTAGCATCTTTGGAAACACATTCCTGGCCCTTAAAAGATAATAATAAAGCTAAGGGAATTATTTTTTCTGCTTTCCCAGATCTTACAATTGCCACAGACTTGGCAGAAGCTTTTTCAGCTGTAGGTTCTGAAGGATTTATCTCGTTGTCACAACTCGAAGTATCGAATATACAAATCACTCAGGGATTAAAAATCCCCTGTGGTTACATATCTCCTTATTTTATTTCTCAATCTACAAAGCGTACAGTCGTACTTGCTCATCCCCGGATCTTCGTTACTGATAAGAAAATTACTTCAGTGCTTACCCTTCTCCCACTACTACAGGAATTACAAGAGAAAGGGGAACAGCTGCTTATTTTCTGCAATGGTATAGATCAAGACGCTCTTGCCACATTAACGGTGAACAAACTCGAGAACCTTCTACAAATTGTTGTTGTCGATTTAAATCATGCCTCTTTTGATCCAACTTTTTTCGAAGACATCACCTTATTCACAGGAACTACGGTTTTTTCTCAAAACTTTTCTCCAGCTATGCAACTCCCCGAATGTGCATCTTTAGGTTCTTGTGCATCTGTAGAAATCTCGCAAAAAGAAACGGTAATCATTCGTGGAAATAACGTATCTGAAGTTCTAGCATTGAAAATACATCAAATAGAGGAAGAGATCCGCACCTGCTCTTCTCCAGAAACAAAAAACTCATTAATGAAAAGAAAGCATCGCTTAGAAAGTTCTGTTGCTATTGTTCCTGTCCGAGAAGAAAATAAATTTTTCTATTCCTTAGCTCTCTCTACATTAACATCTGCCTTAGACAAAGGTTATGTTCCTGGAGGTGGTACGGGTTTATTCTATGCTTCTTTAAATCTATGTGAAGAAGATAAAGTATCCGAAGAAGAACGCGGAGCCATGAATGTTGTACAAGCATGTTGCCGGGCACCTTTGGAACAATTAATCAACAATTTGAAATTAGACAGTAAGGTTATTATCAATAAACTCATATCGTTATCAACTCCAAGTCTAGGTATGAATGTTCTTTCACAGCAAATTGAAGATCTCATTGCTTCGGGAATCTTAGACCCTTTAGCTAAAGTAGAGGATATTTTTTCCTTGGCATTAGAAACAGGATTAAACATACTTTCATCAAAAGTAATCATCAACGATACAAAGTAAACTATTCAGGAATCTCTCATATTCAGATGCAAGGCATTTTTTTCACTTGCTAAACATCTCTATTTTAATATTTTGAGAATGTACTACCTTGCTAAAGTTTCATAAGATCTATACACAAAGCAGTTAATAAGAAAATCCCAACACAGTACTATGTCTACTTTAGTGTTTTATCCCGGAAATATTTTACAATGAGAACACTGTTTCCCTCCTTTCTAAATATTAGAACAACACGTTATCTTTGTTCTTTTGGAGATAAAATCTCACAATTATTTTCCTCTCCCTTTGAGGGAAGAACTCGAATTATTGTTAAAGATTCATGATAAAAAACAGGGATCTTAAAAGTAGTTTAGCATAGAAAAAAGGCTTGTTTTTTTATTAGCTCATATGCTCCTAAAAATAAGATATCCTTTCGGGAACAGGTGATATGCATAACAAATCTTCAGAAGCTTATCGTATTATTCATATCTCTGATGTGCATTTTTGTGTCTTCCCCAAGAATCCATTAACCTGTCTTAATAAAAGATTTAAAGGGGCATTACGCCAAGTATTTGGTGGCGTTACATTCCAATCATCAACTATATCCGAACGTTTCCCTGACTTAGTTGTAAAATTGCAAGCTGATAGCATTTGTATTACAGGAGATTTTTCTCTTACAGCTTTGGACGCAGAGTTCCTACTTGCTCAAAAATTTGTGAATAACCTAGAAAAGCATGCTTCCGTCCACGTACTTCCTGGAAATCATGACGTTTATACTCAGAAGGCACTGAATCACCAAACATTTTATCAATACTTTCCTAATACACAATTACAAAATCAACAAATCTCTTTTAATAAACTTATAGACCACTGGTGGCTAGTCTTATTAGATTGTTCTTGTTTGAATGGTTGGTTCTCAGCGAATGGTATGATAAAGTCATCTCAAATTTCTGTTTTAGAAAATTTCATTCTTAGTCTTCCTCCAAAAGAAAACATTATCATCGCTAATCACTATCCTCTTTTACCTACAAAAGATCCTTCTCATGATTTAATGAATCACCTACTTTTACAACATGTCCTGAAAAAGTATGCTAATGTACGTTTATATCTTCATGGGCATAATCATCAGGCTGCAGTTTACAACTGTAAAGATCATGCACCAAATATGATTTTAAATAGTGGTTCTATCTCATTACCTTCTAATGCGCGTTTTCATATTATAGACCTGTACTCCCAAGGGTATCATGTCTATACTGCAGCAATAACCAATCTCTTAGACACAAAAAAACCTTTAGAGATCTCTATAGAAGCTAGTCTGGAGTCGTGGTAATTTAAAAAATAGGATGAAAAATAGAAGAAACTGTGTAGAAAACTACACACCTTCTTCATAAATTTTTTCTGCGATAACTCGAAATACTTCTGGAGTATCAGGAACTTCGCAATGAGAAATGTCACGAGTAGATTCCGGCATAGCTACGAGCTTTTCAACCCAAACTTTCCGTTTTCTTTGTTCTTCAAGAACCAAAGCCTTATCTCGTAATTTTTTAAGCAGCTTTGCTTCTGCAGATAGCTCTTTTGTTTTCTTTGTTTCCATACTATGGAATCTAAAAAAAATCATGTTTTTTACACAATAGAACTTCTTATAGCTAGCAACTACTTAGAGACTCGGGATTCGTAACTCCCTGTGCGTGTATCTATTTTAACAACTTCACCTTCTTCAATGAAAATAGGAACCATAATTTTTGCTCCTGTATTGGTCGTTGCTGGTTTCAATACTCTTCCTGAAGCTGTATCTCCGCGTACACCTGGCGCTGTTTCAGCAATAGTAAGTTCCATAAAAATTGGAGGTTCTACCCCAATAACATTACCGTTGTATAAGACTAATGTATAGATTGTATCTTCTAATAACCACTGCCGGATATTTTCTATTTTATCCCAGAAAATCATCTCTTGTTCAAATGTCTCATCATCCATGAAGGTAGCGCCTTCTTGATCCGAGTAGAGGAAACGCATCTGTTGCTCTCGTACATCTGCGGTTTCTACAGATTCCCCAGACTTAAACGTTCTTTCAATGACTCTTCCAGTCAAAAAATTCTTTACCTTAATCCTATTGAAGGCTTGGCCTTTTCCTGGTTTTACAAAGTCATTTTGCAAAATCAAATAGGGTTGACCATCTATTTCTATTCTTAATCCTACACGAAATTCACTAGTACTTACACGAACCATGGGGCCATTTATCCTTAAAATTCTCCTATTTATGTTATCTAGGACATTTTCCTTTGTCCAGAAGAATGTCTCCTATAGCCTAGGTCTATGCATCAAGAAAAAATTATTGATTTTAGTTTAAACGTGCAATTTTCCTATACACCATATAAAGCAAGTTAATATTTGATCTCGACAAATATCTAGTTGAACTAGGGAGCGAAAGCATGTCCAAGCAAAAAGACACAAATATCAATGAATCAAAAATAGCCCAGGATATGTTAGAGCGTTATTCCGGATCGACTATTGAAGAGTTTTGTCCTTATCTGCTCTTAACAAATTTTGCTTATTATACCCATGTATTTGCAGAAGCTTATCAAGTACCCATTTCAAAGGGGTCGATGTTTTCCGCAGCACACGCGCCTCAGGTGAATGCTTCTATTCTTGATTTTAAGTTGGGGTCTCCTGGAGCAGCTTTAACTGTCGACTTATGTTCGTTTCTTCCTAATGTAAAGGCTGCTGTAATGCTGGGTATGTGTGGTGGGCTACGTTCACACTATCAAATTGGGGATTATTTTGTGCCTATAGCTAGCATTCGAGGAGAAGGAACTTCGGATGTTTATTTCCCTCCCGAAGTCCCTGCTTTAGCAAACTTTATGGTTCAGAAAACTATTACAGAGATATTAGAAGAGAAAAAATCAAATTACCATATCGGAATTACCCACACTACAAATATCCGCTTTTGGGAATTCAATAAGGAATTTAGAAAGAAGCTTTATGAAAATAAAGCCCAAACCATAGAAATGGAATGTGCTACATTATTTTCCGTGGGTTATAGAAGAAATCTTCCTATGGGGGCTCTACTCATTATTTCAGATTTACCTCTAAGAAAAGAAGGAATAAAGACTAAGGAAAGTGGAAACCTTGTATTGAAGACCTACACACACGATCATATCGCCACAGGAATTGATGTCGTGACAAAATTAGACACAGTATTGCGAAATCGTTCTACAAACACACACAAAGGCTTACCCCATATGGAACTTGGGGAGGCTGACGATACGATGCCTAAAAATTCTGGAATCTCAGATAATGATTATTGAGAAAGTATCCTTTGCAAAATGCAATCTGCAGTAAATCCACAAGCTTCTGCTACATCAGCGGGAGCTCCGGAATAACCAAATCTATCCATGGCAATGGCTAAACCACTAGAACCTATATATTTATACCACCCCAATGCAGATCCTGCTTCTATAGATACTCTTAAACCTAAATCACCGCCGATTACACTCTCTCGATATTCAAAATCTTGCTGTTCGAATAGTTCCCAACAGGGGAAGGAAATTACACGAACTTTCTTATCTAAGTAGATTAACTCTTGAGCAACAGCTAAAGCTAAATGCAACTCCGATCCTGTAGCAAATAAAGTATAATCTGGCTTGCCTTGAGTCTCTTTTAAAACAATATAGGCTCCGCGTCCTACACCTTCTTTAAATGGTCTGTTTGTTTGCGCTAGAGTAGGTAAGTTTTGCCGGGAAAGAATCAATGCCGTAGGACCGAGATAGCGCAGTGCTGCATGCCAAGCTCCTTTCACTTCATTAGCATCTCCAGGACGGATAACTTGTAAACTTGGAATTGCCCTTAATGACATGATCTGTTCGATAGGTTGATGTGTTGGACCATCCTCACCAACAAAAATAGAATCATGGGTAAATTGGTAAATAACAGGCAACTTTGCCAATGCTGCCAAACGAATTGCATTCCTTAAGTAATCAGAGAATACTAAGAATGTTCCTCCAAAAGGTCGGAATACTTGAGAATAGGCTAAACCATTCATAATGGCTCCCATACCGAATTCTCGAACACCATATTTAATATTTCTTCCAGAAAAGTCGTGGCTATTAATATCTTTAGCATCTGCTATCCATGTTCCATCTGAACTTGACAAATCTGCAGATCCCCCAATAAGGGAAGGAATGTTCTTGGCTAAATTTTGAATGATCTTGTTAGACGCAGCGCGACCAGCTATAGCCTCTGGCATTTCTATATTTTCAAGTATTGTATCTAATTTTTCTGAGGAGATTGCAGCTTTTAGCGAAAGAAATTCTTGATGCAAATCAGGAAATTGACGGGACCAAACACGAAAATCGTCCTGCCATTCCTCTTGAACTTTACGATCTTCTTGTAATTTATGGGAAAAGAAAGACTTTACTACGGGAGAAATAAAGAATTTCTCTTCAGGAAGATGCCAAAAACGCTTTGTCTGTTCTACTCCATCTTCTCCTAAAGGCGCTCCGTGTGCCTTATGACTCCCTTCTTTAGGAGAACCATGACCTATAACTGTATGGGCTACTATTAATACAGGACGTTGCTGTGATTGTTTAATTTTTACAAATGTTTCATGAATAATGGAAAAGTCATATCCATCTATTTCATAAACTTCCCAACCGTAAGATTCAAAACGCTTCTTTACATCTTCAGAACTTACTTCCCCTAAGAAGCCATCTAAAACAATATTATTGTAGTCATATATAACTACAAGATTATCTAAACCTAGGGTTCCTGCTAAACTACAGACTTCATGGCTAACGCCTTCCATCATGCATCCATCACCAGATAAACAATATACTTTACTATTGAAAATTTCATGCTCAGGTCGATTAAAGCGGACTTGAAGCATTTTCATAGATAAAGCCATACCTACGGCATTTCCTAAACCCTGACCTAAAGGTCCAGTAGTGGCTTCAACACCCTCTGTTTCTCCAAATTCTGGATGGCCAGGAGTCCGTGAATGTAACTGACGAAATTGCTGCAGATCTTCTAGAGAAACATCGTATCCAGCAAGATAAAGACAAGCATATAATAATGCCGAGCCGTGTCCTGCTGACAAAACAAACCGGTCTCTATCAATCCATAAAGGATCTTTGGAATTATGTCTCAAAACATAACTATACAAGTATGCGGCAAGTTCCGCACAGCCTAAAGGCAATCCCGGATGACCAGAACCAGCTTTTTGAATGATCTCTATGCTTAACTGTTTAAGAGTTCCCGAGATCTTTTCTAAGACATCTATATCTAATTCTCTGTTGACCATTTGTCGGACCTAAAAGCACTTCACAAGAATACAAAGATCAAAATTATAAGGTATGCATTACCAAAAAGCAAGACTACTCAATTCATACACGCTTTCACAACTCTTATATGTCCATCTCACATTAATTTATCTCAACTGAACAAAACATTTGTCCATGTCTAAGAACAAAAAGATTCTTTCTTAGGACAGTATTAGAGACTAAAATCAATCTCTCCCATATAATTAGATAGAGCAAGAACATTTTTGACATTACAAAGTCATGCCTTATGTTAAGTAACACTCTTCGATCTAATTTTTTAAAATTTTACGCTAACCGCCACCACACCATCGTTCCTTCTTCTCCCGTTTTCCCTCATAACGACCCCTCAATTCTTTTTACAAACGCAGGAATGAACCAATTTAAGGATATTTTTTTAAACAAAGAAACTGTGAGCTATACGCGAGCCACCACTTCTCAAAAATGTATCCGTGCTGGAGGCAAGCATAATGACCTTGATAATGTTGGACATACATCACGTCATCTTACTTTCTTCGAAATGTTAGGGAATTTCTCTTTCGGTGATTATTTTAAAGAGCAAGCGATTGCTTTTGCCTGGGAAGTATCTCTATCTGTATTTAATTTCGATCCTGATTTTATTTATGCGACTGTTCATGAAAAAGATGATGAAGCTTTTGCTCTTTGGGAAAAGCATCTTCCCTCGGAACGTATTTTCAGATTAACTGACAAGGATAACTTCTGGAGTATGGCAGAAACCGGTCCTTGCGGATACTGTTCTGAGCTTCTTTTTGATCGTGGCGAAAAATTTGGCAAAGCCACATCTCCCCTGGAAGATACTGAAGGTGAACGCTTTTTAGAATATTGGAATCTTGTTTTCATGGAATTCAATCGTACGGCGGAGAGTTCTCTATTAGCTTTACCTAGTAAACATGTCGATACAGGCGCAGGGTTAGAACGCCTGGTTTCTATTATTTCTGGGACAGATACAGTTTTCGAAGCTGATGTTTTACGTCTTCTTATTTCAAAAACAGAAGAACTGTCAGGGAAAACTTATAACGCAGACAAGGCTTTAGGCGCTGCTTTTAGAGTCATTGCAGATCATACGCGCTCATTATCCTTTGCTATTGCTGATGGTTTACTTCCTGGAAACACAGAACGTGGTTACGTATTAAGAAAAATTTTACGAAGATCTATCAACTATGGGAAACGTTTAGGATTTACTAAACCTTTCTTAGCAGAAATTGTTCCCTCTTTAGTTGATGCTATGGGAGAGGCCTATCCTGAATTACGCCTATCTTTATCCCAAATTCAAGAAGTTATGACTATGGAAGAAGAGAATTACTTTAAATCTCTTCATCGTGGTGGGAACTTACTCCAACAGGTACTCAAATCGTCATCATCATCCTCAATCATTTCTGGAGAGGATGCCTTCAAATTAAAAGACACCTATGGGTTACCCCTTGATGAAATCGCTTTATTAGCTAAAGATTACGACTTCTCCGTAGATATGGAAACCTTTCATCAATTAGAAGAAGAGGCCAAAGAACGTTCTCGAAAAAATATTGCCAAATCTCATAGTTCTACAGACGCAATTTATGACGCATTATCCTTAGGAGAGAATTCAGAGTTTATTGGTTATAATGACCTATCCTGCGATACATTTATTGAGGCAATAGTTTGTGATGGGAAACGAGTGTCTTCACTTAAGGAGAAAGAGAAAGGCACCTTAATTTTAAAAGTCACTCCTTTCTATGCAGAAAAGGGGGGCCAAATTGGAGATGCTGGAGAGATATTCTGTTCTGATGGGACATTTATTGTTAGTCATACAACGTCTCCAAAAGCAGGAATGATAATTCATCACGGAGAAGTTTCCCAAGGACAACTTTCTCAAGATCAAGCAATAACCGCACAAGTAAATTGTATTCGCAGAAAGAAAATTGGCAATAATCATACGGGCTGTCATCTTCTACATAAAGCTTTAGAGATGACTCTTGGTGATCATGTTCGGCAAGCAGGATCTTATGTTGACGATTCAAAAATTCGTTTAGATTTCACTCACCCCAAAGCTATTGCTCCAGAAGATTTAGTTTCTATTGAACTTTTAGTTAATGAAAAGATCAGGGAAAATCATCGTATAGAAACTCGTGAAGCTATGTATTCTGATGTTATGAATTCCAAAGAAATCAAACAATTTTTTGGAGATAAGTATAGCGATGTTGTCCGCGTAGTCTCAGCAGGATTTTCTCATGAACTTTGTGGAGGAACTCATGCAGAATTTACAGGAGATCTCGGTTATTTTCGCATACTTAAGGAACATGCTGTAGCCACAGGAATACGCCGCATAGAAGCTGTAACGGGTAGAGAGGCTGAGACTCTAGCACATGAAGACAATGAGGATCTCAATGAAATTTCTCTTATCTTACAATCTCCTCGAGATCAAATTCTGAATAAATTACAAAACATTCTAGAAGAGAAAAAAGAACAAGCAAAAGAGATTTCCGAATTAGAAAACAAACTTATTAATTCTCTATTGGATAAGCTTGTTGACCGTTGTCAACAGGTTGAAGATGTTTCCTATTTGATTCATCACTTACCTGAATCAGAAAGTCATCGTCTACAACGGTATGCTAACTGCTTACATCAGAAAATACCCTCACGTTTAATTTCCTTATGGACAACTCAGAAAAATGGAAAACTTATCATTTTTTCTCGAATTTCTGATGATCTTGTTAAACAAGGGCTACAGGCTAAAGATCTTTTAAAAATATTACTCACACCTTGTGGTGGTCGTTGGGGAGGAAAGGATATATTTGCACAAGGTAGTGCAGATCATCTCCCACAAGCAGACGCATTAAATAATACTTTATGGCAATGGATTTCGACCCAGTTAATTTAAATCTACCTCTCTTATCTGAAATAACTAACGCCTCTATTCCATTGCTAATAGAAAATATCCGTCCCGGAGCTCGCGGATTCTTAACTGCCAAGTTTTTCCGTGAGAGGGAAGAATCTGTAGTAATGATCACTACACGTTCTCGTATTGATGATCTTTTTGAAGATCTTTCCTCATTCTTAGGCTTCCCTCCTGTTGAGTTTCCCTCATCAGAAATTGATTTATCTCCTAAGCTTGTTAATATTGATGCCGTTGGCAAACGCGATAAGACTCTTTATGAATTATATGAAAAGAAAGCTCCTTTATTCTGCGTAACAACCCTAAAAGCCTTATTAGAGAAAACACGCTCACCAAAAGATACCGCGCATCAACATTTAGATATCCAAGTTGGAGATATGCTAGATCCTGAAATGATGATGGATCTATGCAAAAACTTGGGCTATCGCCATGAAACCCTCGCTAGTGATAAAGGAGAGTTTGCGTATAGAGGAGGGATTATTGACATCTTCCCTCTGTCTTCTCAAGAACCTTTTCGGATAGAATTTTGGGGAGAAAAGATTATCTCTATACGTCCTTTTAATCCTTCTGATCAACTTTCAACAGGGAAAGTTTCTAAGCTATCAATATCTCCAGCTACAAAAGATTCAGGGAAAGAAGTGTTATCACACTCCCTATTGGATTATTTTAATACACCCCCAAGACTTATCTTTGATAACCTAACGATGTTAGAAGATGATTTTTCTGAAATTTCAGGAACATTATCCTCGTTACCCAACCGCTTTTTATCGATTACAGATCTATGTGAACGCGCTTTCCAATCTCCCACAATTTTCTTTGAAGAGAAAAGCTTCCCTAATGTCCATAATCTTAAAAATAATGAAGTAAATATCGAAGTCTTTCATCGTCATATAAAAGCCTCTCGACTCATCGCTCCATTTATTTATCCCAATGAAACTATCGACGAACAGGAAAATCCTCTTCTAGGTTTTCTAAAAAAACTTCAAGAATATATTCCTAATAAAGGCCAACCCTTTAATGCGGCCCTCTACAATACAAAAGCAAAATCTTTAAAAGAAGCTCGTGCTTTAGTAGAAACACTAGCAGAAAATTCTATACATATTTACGAAAGACCTGGGAATCTCTCTTCAAGCTTTGCTCTTGTTCAAGAAAGATTTGCAGCGATTTCCCTTTCGGAATTTTCATCTACAAAAGTATTGAGAAGACAAAAACAGAGAAATTATTTTTCTGTAACCACAGAAGAAGTTTTTGTTCCCGTTCCTGGAGAGACTGTTGTGCATCTTCACAATGGCATCGGTAAATTTATTGGGATGGAAAAAAAACCAAATCATTTAAACATTGAAACAGATTATCTGGTTCTTGAATATGCTGATAAGGCTAGGCTGTATGTACCTTCCGATCAAGCTTACCTAATTTCACGTTACGTAGGGGCCTCTGAAAAAGCTCCTGATCTTCACAACCTGAATGGTTCTAAATGGAAAAGATCTCGAGATCTCTCTGAGAAATCCCTCGTGCTTTATGCTGAAAAACTTCTTCAGCTCGAAGCACAACGTTCTACTATACCTTCGTTTATCTATCCTCCTCACGGAGAGGAGGTGATTAAATTTGCAGAAAACTTTCCTTATGAGGAAACTCCTGATCAATTAAAGGCTATCGAACAAATTTACTCTGACATGATGTCAGATAAGTTGATGGATCGATTAATTTGTGGTGATGCCGGATTTGGAAAAACGGAAGTCATCATGCGTGCTGCTGTGAAAGCTGTTTGTGACGGTCATCGACAAGTTATTGTTATGGTACCCACAACGATTCTAGCAAACCAACATTATGAGACTTTCTCACAACGTATGGCAGGATTACCTATAAACATTGCTGTTCTTTCACGATTTTCTGAAAGGAAATCAATGAAAAAGATATTTGAGGATGCTGCTAAAGGTGATATTGACATCCTAATCGGAACACACAAGCTAATAAACAAAAATCTCGAATTTAAAAATCCTGGGTTATTAATTATTGATGAAGAACAGCGTTTCGGTGTTAAAGTCAAAGACTTCCTAAAAGAACGTTATCCTACTGTAGATTGCTTGACAGTATCTGCAACACCAATCCCCAGGACATTGTATATGTCTTTATCGGGAGCTCGTGATCTTTCTTTAATTACCATGCCCCCATTAGATAGACTTCCTGTTTCCACTTTTATTTTAGAACATAATGAAGAAACATTATCAGCATCCTTACGTCATGAATTACTTCGTGGTGGTCAAGCTTATGTGATCCATAACCGTATTGAGAGTATTTTTAGATTAGGAAATACAATACGAACATTGGTTCCTGAAGCATGCATTGCTGTTGCTCACGGACAAATGTCATCAGATGAATTAGCTTCTATTTTCCAAAAGTTTAAAGACCAGGAAATCAATATTCTCGTGGCAACAGCATTGATAGAAAACGGTATTGATATTCCTAATGCCAACACCATTTTAGTAGATCAAGCAGATAAATTTGGTATGGCTGATCTTTATCAGATGAAGGGTAGAGTAGGAAGATGGAATAGAAAAGCCTATTGTTATTTCCTAGTTTCTCATTTAGATAGGTTGTCAGGTCCCGCTGCAAAACGTTTAGAAGCTCTGAATAAACAAGAATATGGTGGGGGTATGAAAATAGCCCTTCATGATTTAGAAATTCGTGGCGCAGGAAATATCTTAGGAACAGACCAATCAGGTCACATAAGTGCAATCGGATTCAATCTCTACTGTAAACTATTGAAAAAGACAGTCGCCGCATTAAAAAATAACACCTCTCCCCTGCTATTTAACGACGACGTAAAGATAGAGTTCCCTTACAAATCACGTATTCCTGATACCTATATTGATCTGGCGTCTATGCGTATAGAATTCTATCAGAAAATAGGTAGTGCTGAAGATACTGAACAGCTTGAACTAATAAAAGAAGAGATGAGGGATCGCTTTGGTCCTATTCCTGAAGAGGTTCTATGGTTATTTGCCCTTGCTCAAGTACGCCTGTTTGCTCTACAACACAACATCTCTAGCATTAAAGGTACGGGAAATGCTTTGTATATTCAACAATGTCATGGAAAAACAAAGCAAATAAAGAAAACATTACCCTATTCTTTATCTCCAACTCCAGAATTGCTAATATCTGAAGTTTTAGAATCTATAGAAAAAACTTTTCCTCTAAAAACCCCTCGTTAAGGAGGCGTTATGTCGGGATTTTACAACGTTATAAAGCCGAAAACTACGCGGCCACCTGTCTGGTTTTTACGACAGGTAGGAAGATACATGCCTCAATATAAAGAGCTCAAGGGCTCTCAAACATTGAAAGCCTTTTTCCACAATACAGAAGCAATTACTGAAGCAACTCTTTTAGGACCGAATTTATTAAAAGTGGATGCAGCAATTTGCTTTGCTGATATTCTTTCACTATTAGACGGTTTTAATATCTCTTATGATTTCGCTCCCGGACCACAAATCTCATTTTCTCCTAATCAAGAATTGATTTTCACAAAAGACCCCAAAGAGACATTCTCCTATCTTCTTGAAGCAATTAGAAATCTTGTGAAGTGTTTAAAAGTCCCTTTAATTGCTTTCGCAGCGTCTCCTTTCACTATGGCAAGCTATCTTTTAGATGGAGGAGCTTCTAAAGATTTCCCAAAAACGATGGCGTTTCTTTATCAATATCCTGAAAGATTCGATACTTTGCTTAAGAAATTAACAGAAGGAACGGTCGTTTATCTAAAGGAACAAATTCATGCTGGAGCTTCGGCCATCCAGCTATTTGAATCTTCGAGTTTACGTTTACCCTCGGAACTATTTTCCCAATATGTGACGACACCAAATACACGGCTCATTTCTCAATTAAAGCGACAGGTCTCCTCACCTATAAGTTTATTTTGCCGCTGTTTCTATGAAAATTTTTTAGACCTTTACTCGACAGGTGCGGACACATTACATCCTGACTATCATGTAAATCTTAATAAGCTCTATAAAACAGTTACACATCCAGGATCTTTACAAGGAAATATCGATCCTGCACTATTTCTACTTCCTCAGGATGAACTTCTCGCTCATCTTGAAAAATACCTTACTACTTTGAAATATCAACCTAATTATATTTTCAATTCAGGGCATGGCATTCTTCCTGAAACTCCCCTAGAAAACGTCCAAGCTGCGGTATTATGTTTAACGTCAATTTCAACTTCTTAGAAGGTCTCCATCAACCTGCACCAAGATACACAAGCTATCCAACAGCTTTAGAATGGAAATCATCCGATGCCAATCCTGCATATCTTGCTTTTGAGCGTCTCCAAGAAGATGACCATCCGTTATCACTATATTTCCATATTCCTTTCTGTCAGTCTATGTGTCTATATTGCGGATGCTCTGTAGTAATCAATCGTCGCGAAGATATTGTAGAAGATTATATCTCTACTCTTATTAAAGAAATGGAACTCGTTCATACTCTTTTAGGAGGGAAACGGAAAACTTCACGAATTCATTTTGGAGGAGGAACTCCAAGTCGATTATCTAGAGCACTATTTGAGAAATTATTTTTTCATATTCATCGTTTGTTTGATCTTTCTGAAGTTGAAGAAATTGCTCTTGAGTTTGACCCTCGTTCTTTAAGGAATGATAGTGAAAAAGCTGAATTTATCCAGTCATTAGGATTTAACCGTGTAAGCTTAGGAGTTCAAGATACACAAGCTACTGTTCAAGAAGCTGTACGACGACGACAAAGTCATGAAGAATCTCTACATGCTTATCAGAAATTTCGAGAACTAGGTTTTGAGAGTATAAATATAGATTTGATTTATGGTCTCCCTAAGCAAACAAAAGTAACATTTACACAAACAATCGCTGATATTTTACAGATGCGTCCTGATCGCCTAGCGTTGTTTTCATTTGCCTCCATTCCATGGATAAAGCCTCATCAAAAAGCTATGAAAAAAAGTGACATGCCCTCTATGGAGGAAAAGTTCGCTATATATTCTTATGCACGACATACATTAACAAAGTCAGGATATCAGGCAATTGGTCTAGATCATTTCTCTCTACCTGAAGATCCCTTAAGCATAGCCTTTAAAAATAAAACTCTAATTCGCAATTTCCAAGGATATTCCTTACCTCCAGAAGAAGATCTTATAGGGTTAGGAATGACATCAACAAGTTTTATCCGCGGTATATATTTACAAAATGCAAAAACTCTAGAATCCTACCATGAGCAAATCCTTGGAGGATCTCTAGCAACGATTAAAAGTAAGATTCTTTCAGAAGATGATAGAATAAGAAAATGGGTAATCCATAAGCTTATGTGTACATTTGTCGTATCTAAAGAAGAATTTTCAGATCTTTTTAGCTATCGTTTTGATGAATATTTTTCCGAAAGTCAAGAACGGATAGATGGTATGGTAACGACAGGACTAATCCAAAATAGTTCTTCTTTTCTTACTGTAACTCCATTAGGAGAGCTATTTGTACGTGTAATTGCTACAGCTTTTGATGCTTATTTCTTAAAAACTGTTTCTTCAAGCCCTAGGTTTTCAAGATCTATATGAGAAAAGTCATTGTTATAGGAGCGGGAATTTCAGGATTAGCCACAGCGTGGTGGTTACATAGAAAATTCCCTAATAGCGAACTTATGATTATAGATAAGGCAGATCGTCCTGGAGGACTTATCTATACAGATCATCAAAAAGATTTTCCCTTAGATCTCGGTCCTAAAGGTTTTTTAGTTCGGGGAGAGGGAAAGTATACTCTCGGATTAATCCATGATCTAGAATTACAAGATTTCCTCGTATCCAGTGACAAAACAGCAAAAAAACGTTTTATCCGCTACAAAGGGAAAACTCGCAAAGTCTCCCCCTGGACATTGATAAAGGAGGGCTTACCTTTTGCCATGGTCAAAGATCTCTTCGCCTCCCGATATACAAAAGATAGTTCTGTTTATGATTTTCTACGTCGTCATAGTACAACAAGTCTTATTCAGAATGTGTTAAATCCCGTTGTTACAGCAATTCGTGCGGGACATAGCAATGTACTTTCTGCGCATATGGCTTTTCCAACTCTTTCTCAACGCGAAGCAAAAACAGGATCAATATTACGTAGTTATCTGAAAGAATTTTCGAAGAAAAAAAATAAGGATATTCCTTATCTCGCCTCCCTACGTCCGAATTTAGGGATTCTCATAGATACTTTAGTGAAGAAAATCCCAGCCAAATGGAAATTCTCTTCACCTGTCACAAAGATAGACTGTTCTCCCTCGGAAGTTTTGGTATCAACAGCAAACGAAACATTCTCGGCAGATTTAGCGATCTATACTGGACCTACAACTACTCTTCCCTCTCTTATTGATATTCCTGGTATCCAGCATCTCTCCAATAAAATACTCCATTGGGATCTTTCTTGTGTGACTTTAGGATGGGATAAGAATCCTCCTTCTATTCCGAAAGGTTATGGAATGCTCTTCGCCGATGAACCTCCTTTACTTGGTATTGTCTATAATACTGAAGTTTTCCCCCAGCAAATACCTGGGAAAACGGTCATCTCATTATTATTAGAAGATCGCTGGCATGACGAAGAAGCTTATGCTTTCTCTTTAGCAGCAATTTCTGAATATCTGGGAATTTCTACAAAACCTGATGTATTTTCATTATTCTCCCCAGAAGAGGGTCTTCCCCAGCATTGCGTAGGATTCCTAGAAATGAAAAAGCAAATACTTCCTTCTATTCCTCATAATCTAAAAATTGTAGGACAGAATTTTGCAGGACCAGGGTTAAATAGATGTGTAGCTTCAGCCTATCGTGCTGTCGCTGCCATTTAAAGGAAGGAAACGTTCACAAAGAGAAAGCGTTGTGGTTAACATCTCTCCGAAATATTCTCGTCGCGGAGACATTTCGAGTAATCTTTTTTCAATATGATCTAGAAGATGTTGAGCTAGCTTTTCTTTTTCATTAAGTTTCTCATAAGCGCAAGCAAGTCCCGATACCCAACGCATTTCCATAGCTACGCGATTGGTAATTTCTTCAATAAGGATTACCTGTGGGTGCTTAGGTGTTTGCCAATCTCCTTTTATCTCTTCAAAAACCTCAATAGCGCGTGAAGTATTTCCAAAAGCGAGATAAGCATCAGCAAGATCTAACTTCAAAGTATAGTATATATATGTCCAAGCTTTAGCATTTTCTCCAGATAATGTGACTTCTGAAAATTCATTTAAAGCTTTTATAAACCAACTAATTTTCCTAATTAGTGAGGATTCCACATACCCTTGAAGATAATAAACCAAAGATAATAGTGAAGAATGAGGGAAGAGTTCTTGAAAACGAGATAAATGGCATAGAGCGGTATCTTTTCCCGAAAGATAGTCTTCTATATCATAGGCAAGAAGATACAATCGATCTCCATACAAACGAAGATCCAGATTATCGCAATAGAGATCAAGATTCTCACTACACTTTCTCGTTAATGCCCAAACTAATCTAATAGTAGACTGTAACGAAGAACGTTCTTGAGAAAAGACTCTTGTTAACAATGCGCAAGATTGCGCATTTCTATAGTATAGAGAAACAAAACAACATTTCGCAAGATCTTCTAGGGATACAGATGGATCTATTTCACCTGTAGAAGATACTTCCTTCATTAGTTCCCCACGACGAAATGCCAACCATAAAGTTAAAGCTCTACTATATTCACTATCCCCCACTCTTTCTTTGGCGTTTTCTAAATAATTTTGTTCGGCGAGATCTATGTGCAGGTCAATGAGGGAAAGTATAGGACTATCGTTATGAATCCCACAATGCTTTATCATATCATAGATAAAATAGTGATAAAGATCCTCAATAGACATTCTACTGTTACCACTCAATGATTCACAGACCTTAACAACATTAGATGAAGATCCATGATCTTCTTTTATAAATAACGCATCTAGAGATTTGAGAATCTTACGGTGTAGAAATGAAAAACGAGATTTAGAGGTGAACTCTTTACAAGAATCAATTTTTTTTTGAAGAGCATAAATAAGAAACAATCCTAAACCCGCCTCTTCACGACTCCAACTTTTATAAGCCCTAAGAAAAAAATTCTCAGCATCATCATACTTTTGTTGTCGGCAAGAAATACATCCTAAATATTCATATACTCGAGCTAAAGTCACTCCCAATCTAGCAGAATGATCTAAAGTAGATAAGAAAATTTCTCGAGATTTTATGAAGTCTTGTTTTTCATAGCTATAGCAACCCAGGAAGAAACTATATTCTGGGAAATAAGCATGTTCCAAAACAAATATAGATTCTCCAGCAACTAATAGTCGCTGCATAGCTGAGAGATTTTTGATCTGATGATAGATTTCTAATAATGAAAAGTAGCCATAATAAAGTAATGTCGATTGTAAATAGTTTCCATGATCTATAAGGACTTCTAATTCGCGAATGCCTTCTTCTTGATCCCATGGAAGCGTATACAAAGCATGAGCAAGAAGAAGTACATCAACTTCATGAGCACGCTGTACTTCTCCCTTTGCTATCCTCAATACCAATTTATCAATAGCGTGCGCGTAATCTTTTTCAGCCTGACAATAGGGCAATAATAAAGATTCACAGGAAGCCTTAGCCTCTCGTGCTTTTTCAATTTCCAACCCTAAGACTATTTTCCTTAAAAAAATCTTCTCTATATCAATAACATCAGGATGGGGACTACACGTACCTGCTTCAACACTATGAGAAAGTTTATCACACAGTCTTAAAGCCTCGTCGTAATTTCCTCGTTCCTTCATTACGAGAATCTCTTGTTTTCGATCCTCATAACTACTGTGTAAAGTCATACTATAGAGCTGAAGAAGAAGATTATCTTCTAGGGTTTCTCTACCACTGTCAATATTATGAAATTGCGTTATCAAATCTCTAAGAGAAACACTATCAGGATTCAATCTCTGCCAAGCAAGACGTATTTGAGATCTGATATGAGGAGGAATTGTAACTACGGATAATAATTTTCTTACTATATCTTTACTGGTTGATCTACCATCTTGTTTTATTTTCACCTGTACATACTGGCGCGTTAGCGATGCTATAGTTTCCCAATCTCTAGGAGATAACACTGTTTTTTCAGAAATTATACGTTCTACAAATGCTGAAAAAGCTTCATCACAATCGGTTCCCGAATTCAATACTGTATGTAGATCTGCACAATGATGGCCGAAAGACAACTGCTGAGTTGGAGCAGCACTGACAACTCCTATACTCATAATTAAATAAAATTGAAAAACGCATAGACATGCGCGAAGACATACTTTCATGATAGATTTCTCTCTACCATAGTACTGGCAGGAAATATAAAAAAAATTCGCAATAGTTCAAAAAATAAACTATATGCAAACCAAAAGTATAGGAGAAGACACTATTACTAAAAAAGAAAGTTCTTTTTGAAATTTTGTTATAAATTAAATAACGACACAACCAGAACACTACCTAAAAAATACAAAAAAAATCTCATTTAATGAAAATCAACAGTTTACTTCTTCCAAAAAAAGACTTCAGCATTATATCAACTAACACACTGACAAACAAAGAAGTACGAAAAATTAAAAAAAGTAAAAATGATTCTCTGTTTTCTTTTCTCTAAAAAAATTGTTGCATGAATTTGAACAAACAAACTAATTAAAAATTAAAACAAGTAAAAATAGTTTAAAACAACAACTAGAGGACGCTTTTCATGGCGCTAAAAGATACGGCAAAAAAAATGAGAGATCTGTTGGAAAGTATCCAACAAGACTTAGACAAAGCCGAAAGAGGAAATAAAGCAGCAGCTCAGCGAGTACGCACTGACTCTATCAAATTAGAGAAGATTGCTAAGCTGTATAGAAAAGAATCGATCAAAGCTGAAAAGTCTGGCTTGATGAAACGCAAGCCTGCGACAAAAGCTAAAAAAGCTACTGCCGCTAAAAAACCTGCAAAATCTGCACCTAAGCCTAAGGCAAAAGTAAAAGCTAAACCAAAAGCTAAAGCAGCTCCTAAAGTAAAAGCTAAAGCCCCTGCAAAAAAGACTCCAGCAAAAGCAAAAGCAAAAAAAATCTCTAAATCTCGCTCCCTAAGAAAATAATTTTTTCCTTGTCTTGGTTTTTAGAGGGTAATTATATTTTATAACTTGCCCTCATTTTTTTCTTTCCCCTAGTTTTCAAAAGATTGTCCCCAGAAAGCATCCCTTATGATAAAATTCCATAGTAATTTTTATCTGCGGAATATCTTACCCTTATTTCATTCCTGCAGGTACGTGACGAGTTTTACATAAAACCCTACCTAAGGTGGGCTATGCCTACAGTAATGAATTGTAAACATCTAGGCATTTGTGGAGGATGTTCCTCTCCTCAGACTGCCTATGCTGATTCTTTAAAAACTAAAGAACACCTTTTACATAAACTTTTTTCTCCTATTTTTCCTTCTTCAGAAATTCTTCCTGTGATTCCTTGCGATCCAATATTGCGAGGGAGAAATAAGATGGAGTTCTCATTTTTTCAAACAAATGAAGGAAAGAAAAGTCTAGGATTCATTACGCCTACAAAACCTAAACAAGGTGTTCCTATTACAGAATGTCTCATGATTCATGAACACGCTGTCGATATTCTAAATCTTACTCGCACTTGGTGGGATAATCATCCTGAACTTACAGCTTACTATCCTCCTTTTAATAAGGGTTCTCTTTGTACTCTTACTGTGCGTATCGGAAATCCAAAACAGACACTCATGGTTATTTTAACAACATCGGCAAGAGAAGAATATGCTGTTAAAGAAAAACTTATTGAGGAATGGAAAAATGTTCTTATAAATTCTAACCTCCCTATTATCTCCATCGTTTGGGAAGAAAGAGTCAGCGCAAAAAATGCTCCGACATATTTCCGTTCTCACTTAATTCATGGAGAACCATTTATTAAACAAACATTAACACTCCCCAAAGATGGTAATTCTGGAGTGTTTCACGTGTATCCTAGAAGCTTCTTTCAACCGCAAAGTCTTCAAGGAGCAAAAATTATTGAAATTGCTAAAGAGTTTATGAATCCACAAGGATCCGAAACATTACTGGATCTCTATTGTGGCGCAGGAACTATAGGTATTATGCTCTCTGCCTACGTAAAAAAGGTTATAGGAGTAGAAATTGTCCCAGATGCTATAGATTCTGCAAAAGAAAATATCTTAATAAATAAAAAAGAAAATCTCATCGAAGTACATTTAGAAGATGTAAAAACATTTTGTAGAAGACATCAAGACTGTCCTCCTCCTGATGTCGTTATTATTGACCCTCCACGTTGTGGAATGCAGAATAAAGTTCTTAAATATCTTCTGAGAATTTTTCCAAAAAAAATTATTTACATCTCTTGCAATCCTAAAATACAGTTTGAGGAATGTTGTAGTTTAATTTCTGCAGGTTATTGTATTAAAAAAATTCAACCTTTGGATCAATTTCCCCATTCTCCGCACTTAGAAAATATTATTTTGCTAGAAAGGGAAGATAACCTCTAGGAAAAGCATTGAACGTACGCTTCCTATTATGTTAACCTTTCCCTGAAATAACCGAAGTAAAGGTGGTTAAATGTTATCTCGTTTATTCATGTGTTTTTTATTTCTGTTGAGTTCGTCATCTCTCCTTGCGGATGAAGAAGGCACTCAAGTAAAAAGTACTTTTGCTCAACCCGCTGTAATGCTAGGCATTGCCATTTTGTTCTTTTACTTCATTTTATGGCGTCCGGAACAAAAACGTAGAAAAGCTATGGAAAAACGCAAAAATGAACTTGCGAAAGGCGATAAAGTTACCGCTATGGGGATTCTAGGAACTATTGATGAAATCCGAGAACATACTGTAATTCTTAACGTTACCTCTGGGAAAATCGAAATACTAAAAGCAGCGATTTCTGAAATTTTAAAGCCTGATGGAACTAAAGCATAAGCTTTAAGATATAGACATTTACTTTCTGTGATATTAGAGAGATCTACATTGATTTTTTATAAGCCAAGTTATAACTTGACACCATAAGCTATTCAAAGAAGTCGAGGATTTTTAGGATCATGACTTGGCTTTCAGGCCTATATTTCATCAGCATTGCTAGTTTAGTATTTTGTGTTATAGGTTTGATACTTTCTGGGATCATTCTTATTTCCCGCAAATTCCTAGTTAAGATTCATCCTTGCAAGCTAAAAATTAATGATGACGACTCTCTTACTAAAACAGTAGATAGCGGCCACACTCTGTTATCCTCTCTTTTAGATTCGGGTATTCCTATACCTTCTCCGTGTGGAGGCAAAGCTACTTGTAAACAGTGTAAGGTAAAAATCGTAAAAAACGCTGATCAACCTTTAGAAACAGATCACGCTACTTTTTCGAAGCAACAGCTAGAACAAGGTTGGCGTCTTTCCTGCCAAACAAAAGTTCAACATGATATGTGTTTGGAAATAGAAGAACGCTATTTAAATGCTTCTTCTTGGGAAGGTACAGTTGTTTCTAATGACAACGTAGCCACATTCATAAAAGAACTTGTTGTATCTGTTAGTCCTGAACACCCTATTCCCTTTAAACCTGGGGGATATCTACAAATTAGCGTTCCCGCTTATAAAACTAATACTTCCGATTGGAAGCCAACTATGGCTCCTGAATACTATAGTGATTGGGAACATTTTAATTTATTTGATCGGACTATAGACAATAGTCTCCTAGAACTAGATTCTGCAAATAAAGCATATTCTCTAGCCTCATATCCTGCAGAGCTTCCTCTTATTAAATTCAATATCCGTATTGCAACGCCACCTTTTATTAACAATACTCCGAATCCAGAGATTCCTTGGGGAATATGCTCATCATATATTTTTTCATTAAAACCTGGAGACAAGATTAATGTTTCGGGTCCCTATGGAGAATCTTTCATGAAAGAAAACAACCGCCCCTTGATTTTCTTAATCGGTGGTGCGGGTTCTTCATTCGGTAGAAGTCATATTTTAGATCTCTTATTAGACAAGCATTCTACAAGAGATATTACGTTATGGTACGGAGCTCGCTCTCTAAAGGAAAATATCTATCAAGAAGAGTATGAGAAATTAGAGAAGAATTTTTCCAATTTCCATTATCATTTAGTACTATCAGAACCCCTTCCTGAAGATATCGCTTCGGGTTGGGATAAGAATAACCCAGAAAAAACAAATTTCCTTTTCCGAGCTTTTGAGCTTGGTCAACTCAGTAAATTAAGTAATCCTGAAGATTATCTATATTATGTATGTGGTCCGCCGCTACACAACAGCAGTATTCTAAAATTACTCGATAACTATGGTGTAGAGCGATCTTCTATAGTCCTCGATGATTTCGGAAGCTAATTTTTAGCTATATGTTTTTTTCGCCATAGATATTTTCTATATTTTATCGGTTATTAGATCTTAACAATTCGAATTAATGACATGACGTAGATCATCATGGCGAGGAAACTAAATAGCCTATGTGTGGCTTGGCTAATTGCATAGGCTCGACTATTAGTGAACCCACATAAAAAGTTGTATGATCATTTGAGATAATAGGAATAAGCTCACTAGAATTCGAACTATTTCGACATGAGGAAGCGACTTCTAAACCTCCCAAAGTTGTCATTGCTGACAGAAAAGTCAGAAAGATTCCAAATACAGTCGTGTTTACTATTCCAATAATTCTATAGTGGTTGACAACGTTCTGAAGACGAACTCTCAATCTTCCTCTATTTTGGATTCTGTTTGTTCATTATTTTGATCTCCATTATTTCCAACCCATCTCAAGCATCGGTTAAATAAGATATCACGAAGTCCCGGAGCGGCATATTCTAACAGATCTCGACCAAGTATGCTCCATCCAAGTATAATCGCAGGTCGTGCTGCCATACGAATATTATTTATAACGTCGTATAGAGGTTTACAATAGGGCCAAAAGCACGAAAGCACAAAGCTGCTATACGCATATTTCGGTAGCTTTCTCTTCTAGCACGAGGATTAATTAGCATTAAAAATACACTACAAAAGCCAAGACAAGGAAAAAATTATAACGAAAAGAATGCAGGCAAAAAAAAAGGAGAATATTTCTATTCTCCTTATAAAAAACTCAGTTTACGAGTCAAAATAACTAAAAGCTTGGCAATGACCTACTCTCCCATACTCTTGTGTATAGTACCATCGGCGATAAAAGGCTTAACTTCTGAGTTCGGAATGGGGTCAGGTGTATCCCTTTTTCCATTATCACCAAGCAAATTCTTGTAACGTAACAATTCACGTATACTAATAGACGCTTAAGAGGGTCTTTAGTATCAACTTACATCGATCGATTTATTTCAACAAAAAAGCCTATTGAGCTTTTTATATGATAAAAACCAAGTCAATGGACTTATTAGTATTGGTTAGCTAAACACATTACTGTGCGTACACACCCAACCTATCAACCACATAGTCTATATGGAGTCTCATAGGGATACCTTATCTTAAGGGAGGCTTGGCATTTAGATGCTTTCAATGCTTATCCTTTCCGAACGTAGCTACTCGGCTATGCTTTTGGCAAAACAACCGACACACCATTGGTTCGTCCATTCCGGTCCTCTCGTACTAGGAACAGCTCCTTTCAAGTATCCTGCGCCCACAAAGGATAGAGACCAAACTGTCTCACGACGTTTTGAACCCAGCTCGCGTACCGCTTTAATTGGCGAACAGCCAAACCCTTGGGACCTTCTCCAGCCCCAGGATGCGATGAGCCGACATCGAGGTGCCAAACCGCCACGTCGATATGAACTCTTGGTGGCGATCAGCCTGTTATCCCCGGAGTACCTTTTATCCGTTAAGCGACGGCGATTCCACTTTCCACCGCCGGATCACTAAGCCCGACTTTCGTCTCTGCTTGACTTGTAGGTCTTACAGTCAACCTATTTTATACCTTTACGCTCTACTCGTGATTGCCAACCACGATGAAATAAGCTTTGGGCTCCTCCGTTACTTTTTAGGAGGATACCGCCCCAGTAAAACTGCCCGTCTGGCAATGTCCATATTCCAGATTCATGGAATTATGTTAGACTCCCAACTTGTTAAGACCAGTATTTCAACGATGACTCCCACTCTCCTAACGAAGAGTGTTCATAGTCTCCTGGCTATGCTACACATAACAAATCAAGAATCAATACCAAAGTACAGTAAAGGTTCACGGGGTCTTTTCGTCCTTTTGCGGGTAAACAGCATCTTCACTGCTACTACAATTTCACCGAGTCTTTCGTTGAGACAGTGCCCAGATCGTTACACCATTCGTGCAGGTCGGAACTTACCCGACAAGGAATTTCGCTACCTTAGCACCGTTATAGTTACGGCGGCCATTCACCAGGGCTTGGGTTCAATGCTTTGCCTTGCGGCTGACATATTCCTTTAACCTTTTGGCATTGGGCAGGCGTCACACCATATACTTCCCCTTAGAGGTTTGCATAGTGCTGTGTTTTTGTTAAACAGTCGCCTGGGCCATTTCTCTGCGGCCTCCCGGAGCTCATACCGTAAAGGTAATCACCCTAGAAGGCTCCCCTTCTTCCGAAGTTACGGGGATAATTTGCCGAGTTCCTTAACGAAAGTTATCTCGCGCGCCTTAGAATACTCATCTCGCACACCTGTGTCGGTTTAGGTACGGTCACCATCAACAGCTAGAAATTATTTCTTGAAAGCATTGCGCTACACTATCAGTTCCTCCGAAGATTTCCCTTAACCACAACCTAACCTTATGTTAGCGGATTTGCCTACTAACCGGTCTCATTGTGATACGGACATTTCCAATCGTCCGCGTGCTTAACGTACTCCGTCATTCCATTGCTAAAGTTTTAGGTGGTACAGGAATATTTAACCTGTTGCTCCATCGTCTACGCATTTGTGCCTCGACTTAGGGGCCGACTAACCCAGGGAAGACGAGCTTGACCCTGGAAACCTTGTGCTTACGGCGAGGAAGATTTTCACTTCCTTTATCGTTACTTATGCCATGGATCTTCACTAGTATCCGCTCCAGTACTCCTTACGGTATACCTTCGCTGCTGAATACTACGCTCTCCTACCGCGTATATATAAAACATACACCCGCGATGTCGGTTTTATGCTTGAGCCCCGATTATTATTGGCGCGATGATTCTCGATTGGTGAGCTGTTACGCACTCTTTAAATGATTGCTGCCTCTAAGCCAACATTCCAACTGTCTTAGAATCATCACTTCCTTACTCACTTAGCATAAAATTTGGGACCTTAATCGGCGGTCTGGGCTGTTCCCCTCTCGACAACGAAGCTTAGCCCCCGCTGTCTATCTCCCGGACTCGCTTTTGGTATTCGGAGTTTGATTTCCGTTGGTAAGCCGGTAGGCCCCCGCTAGAATTCAGTGCTCTACCCCCAAAAGCTTAATATCCGAGGCTAACCCTAAAGTTATTTCGGAGAGAACAAGATATCTCCAAGTTTGATTGGCCTTTCACCCCTATTCACAACTCATCCAAACATTTTTCAACATGTACTGGTTCGGTCCTCCACAAGGTCTTACCCATGCTTCAACCTGGTCATAAATAGCTCACTTGGTTTCGTGTCTAAATCAAACGACTATACGCTCTATTAAAACTCGCTTTCGCTTCGGCTCCGGAATGTAAATCCCTTAACCTCGCCGTTTAACTTAACTCCCTGGCTCATCATGCAAAAGGCACGCCGTCAACCATCGCTTCCGAGGAAGCTATAGGTCTCCGACCGCTTATAAGCTACTGGTTTCAGGTTCTATTTCACTCCCTTAACAAGGGTTCTTTTCACCTTTCCTTCACAGTACTGGTTCACTATAGGTCATTGACTAGTATTTAGACTTGGAGAGTGGTCTCCCCAGATTCAGACTAGGTTTCACGTGTCTAGCCCTACTCAGGTATCGAATAGAGTCTCTTGTTCTTTTGCTTACGGGACTATCACCCTGTATCGTTCTACTTTCCAGAAGTATTCAACTAAAACTTAAGATCTCATGTTATCGACCCTACAACCCCACACCAAAGATGTGGTTTGGTCTTCTCCCCTTTCGCTCGCCGCTACTTAGGGAATCTCTTTGATTTATTTTCCTCTGCTTACTAAGATGTTTCAGTTCAGCAGGTGTCGCTTTATATGCCTATGTATTCAGCATATAATGGTAGACGATTAATCTACCGGGTTGCCCCATTCGGATACCTCCGGGTCATAGCTTTATACCAGCTCGCCGAAGATTACTGCAGGTAAACGCATCCTTCATCGCCTGTCAATGCCAAGGCATCCGCCAATAGCTCTTAACAACTTGGTCTGTAAATTATTGATCCATGCAAGTTAACTTCACCAAAGACAGATATTCTTAAACGTCTATTATTATATGTGAATTTACTTGTTACCATATTATTTACATAACATACTTGATCGTAAACTGAATGTTTTGGAAACAAACGCTTAACAATGCAAAAGAAATAGAATACAAGTTTTTAAAGATGCTTGCCCAACCTAGTCAAACTGTCCTAAGACAGTTATCCTTATCCTTAAAAGGAGGTGATCCAGCCCCACCTTCCGGTAGGGCTACCTTGTTACGACTTCATCCCAGTCATCAGCCTCACCTTGGGCGCCTCTCTCCTTTGCAGGTTGAGTCAACGACTTAAGGCAAAACCAACTCCCATGATGTGACGGGCGGTGTGTACAAGGCCCGGGAACGTATTCACGGCGTTATAGCTGACACGCCATTACTAGCAATTCCGACTTCATGTAATCGAGTTGCAGACTACAATCCGAACTGGGGCCAGCTTTGAGGATTTGCTCCATCTCGCGATATTGCTACCTTCTGTACTGGCCATTGTAGCACGTGTGTGGCCCTGGGCATAAGGGCCATGCTGACTTGACGTCATCCTCGCCTTCCTCCTGGTTAACCCAGGCAGTCTCGTTAGAGTTCCCACCCTAAGTGTTGGCAACTAACGATAAGGGTTGCGCTCGTTGCGGGACTTAACCCAACACCTCACGGCACGAGCTGACGACAGCCATGCAGCACCTGTGTATTTGTCCTTGCGGAAAACGACATTTCTGCCGCGGTCAAATACATGTCAAGCCCAGGTAAGGTTCTTCGCGTTGCATCGAATTAAACCACATGCTCCACTGCTTGTGCGGGCCCCCGTCAATTCTTTTGAGTTTCACCCTTGCGAGTGTACTCCTCAGGCGGCATACTTAACGCGTTAGCTACGACACGGATAGGGTTGAGACTATCCACATCAAGTATGCATCGTTTACGGCAAGGACTACCAGGGTATCTAATCCTGTTTGCTCCCCTTGCTTTCGCGCCTTAGCGTCAGGTGTAAATTAGAAAAGCGCCTTCGCCACTGGTGTTCTTCCACATATCTACGCATTTCACCGCTACACGTGGAATTCCCTTTTCTCCATCTACCCTCTAGAAAGATAGTATTAGATGCTGGCTTGGGGTTGAGCCCCAAGATTTAACATCTAACTTTCCTTTCCGCCTACACGCCCTTTACGCCCAATAAATCCGATTAACGCTAGCACCCTCCGTATTACCGCAGCTGCTGGCACGGAGTTAGCCGGTGCTTCTTTACCTGGTACGCTCAAATCAATTGGATATTAGCCAATTTCTCTTATTCCCAAGCGAAAGTGCTTTACAACCCTAGAGCCTTCATCACACACGCGGCGTCGCTTCGTCAGACTTTCGTCCATTGCGAAAGATTCTCGACTGCAGCCTTCCGTAGAAGTCTGGGCAGTGTCTCAGTCCCAGTGTTGGCGGTCAATCTCTCAATCCGCCTAGACGTCAAAGCCTTGGTAGGCCATTACCCCACCAACAAGCTGATATCCCATAGACTCTTCCTTAACCGAAAGGTCCTAAGATCCCCTTCTTTAATATGTTTTAGATGCCTAAACATACCACATTCGGTATTAGCGGTCGTTTCCAACCGTTATTCCCAAGTTGAGGACAGATTATCTATGTATTACTAACCCTTCCGCCACTAAATAATAACCGAAGTCATTATTCCGTTCGACTTGCATGCCTCATCCACGCCGCCAGCGTTCAATCTGAACCAAGATCAAATTCTCAGAAAAAATAAATTTAAAAATTAACGGATTTTAAAAATCCGAACAAGCATTCTTTATACTGGCTTGCATTCTATCTCATTTGCATTGTTAAGAAGAGAAGATCAGCATTGCTGAACCCTCGTTTGCGCATCCACATCGAAGTGTGGACTCTTCCTTCTTTCGCTTTTCGCGGTGAAGAAGAAATCAATATCTTATATAAACGGCATTTATTTATGCAACATATTTTGCTGCACTTTTTTTCGAGCTATAAATTCTATAAATTAAATTTATGCCTCCTCAATACCCTCAGAGCAAGAAAAACGTATTTTATTTTTCTTAGATTTTTTGTTTTTTTAATCGCAAATTTATCTGTTTTGAAAGCTCAAATTGCTATTGAAACGCTGTCTATTATTGACGTCAGAAATGCTCCTCAAGTAAATTATATAATAAAATTTTGATTTTAATGATTGGCTTGCATCCGAGTTCATTTTTCTTAATTAAGGTATAGAGAATTTACTTCTTAAAACGCTTCAACACGATTCCATTTTTAATAAATGCCTAATGGCCGAGGATGAGAGCCTTTTCCTTAATTGAAGCAAAAATTTTGATCAGTGTGTTTAAAAATTTTAAATCCAAATAATGTGCACAATTGAGCATGGTTTAAAAAACTAGGATACAGATCTTCTCTGACATGATTAAAGAAATGCGTTTAAGAACTTGTATTAGGAAATCATTGTAGAACAAAACCTCCCTTTACAAGCTCGATTGACTTTAACTAACGAATTATGTTTGAGATCATAGGCTTTTTGTCTTGGATAAATATTATCGTCGAGATAATATCCTCTCTTAGCTTTCATAGCTTGTGGCGAACGTAGCTCAGTTGGTTAGAGCGTCGGATTGTGGTTCCGAAGGTCGCGGGTTCAAGCCCCGTCGTTCGCCCTTCTTTATCTTCTTTGTTTCTTTTGCGATTCTTGTTATAACCAAGTATTAGAATAAATTCTCACTCTACTAAAAACCTTGTGTCTATTCATGGTAAGAGAGCGACAGAAATCTAAATCTGCCTTATTTCCTTCAATTCCCTTCGCGGTTAGGGCGAGCATCTATTTGTTTTTGGCTTGTTTCTCAGGTCTGAGCTTATGGAGTTTTCATAATACACAGCCGTGCACGCAAAATTGGATAGGATTGCTGGGATGGTCTTTAAGTTCCTTTCTTTTATATTGCTTCGGAGCAGCATCTTTTCTTATTCCACCATATTTTTTATGGTTATCCTTTCTAAATATAAGAAAAACGCCTTCAAAGATCTTACATCGTAAAGCACTTGCATTTGCATGCATCCCTATTTGTTCGGCAATATTGCTATCGATGTTCTCTCCAGTACAAGTATTGCCCCATATTTTAGACGCCCGTCTTCCTAAATTTATTTTAGGAATTAATCCTCCTGTTTCTTACTTAGGAGGTATTCCTTTCTATATTCTTTATGCTGGACAATCTTTCTGTTTGAAGCATTTGATTGGTTCCGTAGGTACCGCTCTTATTTTTTCATTTATATTGTTCTTTTCTATTTTTTATCTCTGTGGGGGTATAGTCCTAATTAAAAAAAAAATTCTGCAAAGATTCCTCAAAAACAGATTTCAAGCCTGTTGGCGTATTTGCAAAAGCATTTTAAAAAGACTAACTAATAAGCAAAATTATCTCCCTAAACCTTCAATCAGAGTTCCTTCTGCTCCCATAGCAAGGAATGATTCAAGGAAGCTTCCGACTCCAATTGTTTCCCTACCAATAGAAAAGGGAGACTTATTTGATAACCCAAATATAGCTCCCCAAGATTCTTCAGAAAAAGCAACCCTTTTTCTAGCTCCTCATCCTCAAAAACGTATTTTATCTACATTCACAAAACCACAAAATACAGTTCAGAAAGAATCTAAGATTACCGTATTACCTCAATCCTTACCTCCACCAAGTAAGAGAGTTGAAAAATCTCCCCCTATGGATTTATCGACACTTGGAGGGGGGAATTCTGAGCTACCTCAATATCATCTCTTGAGTAAAAATGATAATTCAAAACCCGAGTCTCTTCGTGAGGAACTTCAAAAAAAAGGCATGCTTTTACAACAAACTTTAGAAAGTTTTGGAATAGATGCTGATATTGGGAATATTTGTTTTGGCCCCACGCTAGCTGCATTTGAAGTACAGCCTCATACAGGTGTAAAGGTTCAAAAAATAAAAGCTTTAGAAAATGATATAGCTTTGAATTTGCAGGCCTCAAGCATTCGTATTATCGCCCCGATTCCTGGGAAAGCTGCCGTTGGTATTGAAATTCCGAATCCCTATCCACAACCAGTAAATTTCCGCGATTTATTAGAAGATTATCAAAAACAAAATCATAAACTACTGGTTCCTCTTTTACTTGGGAAAAAGGCCAATGGCGATAACTTCTGGGCTGATTTAGCAACAATGCCTCATTTAATTATTGCGGGAACAACAGGATCAGGAAAGTCCGTTTGTATCAATACGATTGTCATGTCTCTAATCATGACAACATTACCCTCTGATATCAAACTTGTTATTGTCGATCCAAAAAAAGTAGAGCTCACTGGATATTCTCAACTACCCCATATGCTAACTCCTGTGATCACAGAATCTCGTGATGCTCATAGTGCTCTAGTCTGGCTCGTTAAAGAAATGGAACTTCGTTATGAAATTTTAAGATTTTTGGGTCTTCGAAATATTCAGGCTTTTAATTCTCGTGAACGCAATATTGAAGTAGAAAGTTCTTTTGATAAAGAAATCCCAGAAAAAATGCCTTTTCTTGTTGGTATCATCGATGAGCTTGCCGATCTCTTACTTTCTTCTTCTCAGGATATAGAAACACCTATCATTCGTTTAGCACAAATGGCAAGAGCTGTTGGCATTCATTTAATCTTAGCCACGCAAAGGCCTTCTCGTGACGTAATTACAGGATTGATTAAAGCAAACTTTCCTTCTCGCATCGCATTTAAAGTTGCTAATAAAGTGAATAGTCAAATCATTATAGATGAACCTGGAGCAGAAAATCTCATGGGGAATGGAGACATGTTAGTTGTTTCTCCTTCTTCTTTTGGAGCAGTTCGCGCTCAAGGAGCTTATATTTGCGATGAAGACATTAACAAAGTCATAAAAGATCTATGTTCCCGGTTCCCGACAAAATACGTCATTCCTTCATTTGATACTTACGAAGAATTTGTCGGTGATGATTCAACGGATAGAGATCCACTATATAATCAAGCAAAAACTCTTGTTTTACAAACAGGAAACGCTTCTACGACTTTCTTACAAAGAAAACTTAAGATTGGCTATGCTAGAGCAGCCAGTTTGATAGATCAACTTGAAGAGGCCAGAATCATTGGTCCTTCAGAAGGTGCAAAACCTCGTCAAATCTTAATACAAATGCCTCCGCAAGAAGGATAAAGTTTATGGAAGGTTTTTTCCCTTTAGCCTCGGGTTCGAAGGGGAACTGTACCTATTTGGGAACGGACTCCTGTAAAATTCTGATAGATTTAGGTATTAGCAAGCAGCTTGTAACGCATGAACTATTATCTATGAATATCTATCCCGAAGATATTCAAGCTATTTTTATTTCTCATGAGCACTCTGATCATATTTCCGGAATTAAAAGTTTTGTAAAAACATACAATACAACAATTATCTGTAACCTCGAGACTGCACGCAGTCTATGTCAGATATTGGATGTTCATCCTACTTTTAAGATTTTTTCTACAGGAACAACATTTTCCTTCTATGATTTAAAAATTCAAACTTTCAATGTTCCTCACGATGCTATAGATCCAGTAGGATTTATTTTTCATTACCGTGATGAAAAGCTGGGTTTTTGTACTGACTTAGGCTGGATAACTTCATGGATCGTTCACGAGCTTTATGATTGCGATTATTTGCTTATAGAAGCAAACCATGATCCCGAACTCGTCCGGCAATCAACGCGTCCTGATATTTATAAAAAACGCGTTCTCAGCAAACTAGGGCACATATCCAATCGTGAGTGCGGAGAATTATTACAAAAAATTCTTACTCCTAAAATTAAGAAAATCTATCTTGGTCATCTTTCTAGAGAATGCAACACTCCTGAATTAGCTCTATCCAATGTATCTTCTGCTATAGAGAATATTACATCGATTCTTCCCGTAATTGCAGAAAGCCAAGGAATTTCCGACCCCATTTACTTTAAGCCTTTAGTAAACGTATGAAATTAGAATCCGTTTCATCCAAGCCTCTATATATTTCTTTAGATCATAACTGGGAAGAGAGCACTCCCTACAGTATGGAGAGAGCCTCTCAATTACTTAATTTCAAATTTCTTCCTTTTCTTACTTTTACAGATTGGAAAGTAGAGGAAAAAGTCCGAAAATTATGTGATAAGGTTAAGAGAAGACATTGCATTTCTCCACTAGCTAAATGGCTTGGAGAACTTCATAAACAAGATCTAATCACTCCTCCCATGCCTCCTATAGCAGTATGCTGGGTAAATTCCTATATTGGTTATGGGGTTTTTGCTCGAAAAAGAATCCCCGCTTGGACATATATTGGTGAATATACTGGAATGCTTCGTCGCCGTCAGGCTATTTGGATGGATGAAAACGATTATTGTTTTCGTTATCCCCTATCTGTAGGATTATGGCGCTATTTCACTATCGATAGCGGTCGTCAAGGGAACTTTACTCGTTTTATTAATCATAGCGATAAACCTAATGTGGAGGCCATAGGCGTTTTCCAAAACGGATTATTTCATGTGGTTATTAGAACAATTCAAGTAATTGAAGCGGGCGAGGAATTATGTTATCACTACGGCCCGCTATATTGGAAACACAGGAAAAAACGAGAAGAGTTCATTCCTGAAGAGGAGTAAATATTTAGCTCTTTTCGTATGTTCCCATTAATTCAGCACTGTCTACAACGTGATTTTCCATCACTTCAAGAAGCTGATCTCTGGTAACATTTTCTTCTGCTGGTAAGATAGTATCTAAAGCGTAGCAGTAGAAAAAATAGCGATGTTGTCTATCTGGTGGGCAGGGACCTTCATAACAAGCTTTTCCTGAAGTATTCAATCCCTGAACAGCAAAAATACTTGCTCCCTCTGCTAGCTCGGTTATGGTTGGAGAGAGGTTATATACCACCCAGTGAGTCCAAAGACCGTCGGCTCGTAGACTTTTAGGCACATCGGGATCTTCTACGATCAATGCTATGCTTTTTGCTTCTAGAGAAACATCTTTAAATATTAAGGGTGGAGAAATGTTAACGCCTTGACATGTATATTTTTTCGGAATTGGTTTTCCATAGTCAAATGCTGGTGAGAGTAATTGCATAATTCATCTCCGTTTAGATATCTAGATTTTGCAAAACATTGGATTTAGCATCTTCTTCCAGTCTAAGTAGGGCAACTTCCCTATTTGTAGATAATACATCCTTAAACAAAGCTACCAAAGCTATAGAATTTAGAATTACCATACCCGCAAACCCTGCATCAGAAAGACTCCAAATTAATCGCATGTCTACAATTCCTCCGAAAGGTATAATTGCAACAAACAGAATCTTTAACCAGGAATTAGCTCGTTTTCCAGGTATCATATATTCTAAACTTTTTTCTGCGCAAGCAAACCAAGTCAAAGCTGTTGTGTACCCAAATAAGGCCATCGCAAGAATAACAACAAGTCCTCCAAGAGATCCTAGACTTGATTTAAAGGCATGTAGCACCATAAGCGTTCCTTCTTGTCCCGAAGCATAGGCTCCAGACACAATAAGTACGAGAGTTGTAATCGAACAGACTACCATAACAATAACGGGTGGCAAGAGAGTAACCAAACCATCAATCACAGGATTTTTACTTTGAGAGTCAGATTGTAAAATTGACACCATACCACTACCACAATCAGTTGCCATGATAGCGCGGCTCATTCCTGTTGAAATCACTTGAGTTATTGTATAACCTCCCAAACCTGCAATCGTAGCTTTTATCCCGAATGCAGACGAAACAACAAGTTTTAATGCAGGAAGAATCATAGAACCGTGTTGCGCAAGAATAACAAGACAAGAAATTGCATAGAAGCCGGCAATAAAAGGAATTACTCTAGCTGAGAATCTAAGAATACGCGTATTTCCTCCCACGAGCACAGGAAGAATTGTTAAAGCAAGAATAAAGCCTATCAAAAACTTCAGGGATGTACTTTCAGCGCAAAGAGGCACGATACAATTAATTTGTACAAAATTTCCTGCTGAAAACGCTGTGATAATTGTGAATATACAGAAAAGACCGGCAAGGAACCTACTCCCCATACCATAGGCCAGGCATGCTGTTGGCCCCCCGATAAACTCTCCTGACTTCCCGTGAAGTTTACGATATTTTATCCCTAAAAATGATCCTGAATATTGAACAATCGCTCCTAAAAGAGCAGCTATCCAAATCCAAACTAAAGCACCTGGACCTCCGCAAGCAATAGCAATAGCCATACCTGCGATATTCCCAGTACCAAAATTTCCAGCAAGAATCCCCGCTACAGCTTCATAACGAGATACCTTACCGTCTTCAGTAGATGGACTCTCCTGTTTATTTTTTAGCATGAGCTTAAAGCCAAGCCTTAATCCCGTGAATTGTAAACCACGAAGTTTCCATGTTAGTAACCCACCAAGAAATAAAATCATCGGGAATACACAGAAGGAAATGCAAAAATTATTTAATTGTTCTAGAAAATGTAACATTGGTCTCTCTTTTTATTGCTAATAGTGTTCTTAATGGAAGATCACAGCAAAATTAGCTCGTAACTTCCTCTCCTTGTTTAGGGGAAAGGAAGCTTTGTTGTAGAGAGCTTAAGAAGGTTGAGATATCACGATATCTAAAAGCTCAGGCCACCTTTCCCCTTGCACAATGGAGGCAACGGTCCCGGAATCCAATCCTAAGGTGGAGGCAAAAGCAGCGATATCTTCTTCAGTGATAACACCCTGAGAAGCAGCTTGAGAAAATACTTCGCTTAATTCGGACATGAACATATTCCAAATCCAATCACGGCCTTGCATTTTCTTCATCCCCTCAATCAATGAAGGGTTTTCAGCTAACAGCTTTAATAAAGCTAAGGGGTGAAGTTCTCTGATACGGTTTAAAGCGCTCTTAATCTGACTTTGAGACATAGCTAATGAAATAGAAGATTTTTCAGAAGCAGCGTCAACGACGAAAGAGATATCTCTTTTGTCTTGATCTGTTATCTGAGCTTCATATTTCTTAAAATTAGCTTGCACTTTCTGTGTGTCCTTCTTAGATTGGCTACGTCGAACAAATAATCTTCGCGAACGACGTGAAGGCTTCTTTTCACTTTCCGTGAGTATAACAGATTCGTTATTTATGTCCTTCGAGTTTTTTGAACGCTGCTTAGATCCATAAGGGCTCAAGCAGCAACTACTCAAACTCAAGAGCAATATCAAACCGCCAAAACTGTACTTATAGATATATTTTTTCATTACTTTAGTTAAATTTAAAATTAAAAGTTATAATATTGTATCACAAACGCATTAAAAATAGTGCGTATTTACGTTTTTATTTTTTATTATTAAGATTTTTAACATCATAACGATATCTCTCTGGCTTCTCTCTGGGAAATGATTCTTGAGTTTCTCGGGTTGATTTGTTATTGGCCATTTTGTTATCAACATGGGGCATTTAGTTAATCCTCTTTATCAAGGGAAATTAACAAAACAATTAGATGCCAGAGGATCTTATGTTAAAAATCCTTATAATTCGAAGCTGCGCTTGTTTAGTAGCTTGTCTTTTAAGTTTTCCTTACATTTCTTATGGAGCTCCGACTTCATCAACGATGCTCTCCATGAATACGCCTTCTGGCAAAGGGAAAATAGGGTCTGATTCTTGGATCGAATACAAGTTGCGTCAATATCCAGAACTACTTTGGTTAACAGAGCCATCGACTGCGACAAGTATTACCTCAACATCTAAAACAGCTTATTCTTTATCATTATTTGATAGAAAAATCCCTGCTTTTGATGTCGCTATACGCAGTTTGATGTATCTCCATTTATTAATACAAGGTTCGCGCCAATCTTATGCACAGCTCTGTCAGCTACAACCATCGGAAGATAGTATCACGTTTAAGCAATTCCAAACTACCCACAGGCAGTTGATTTATTTCTTAAACTCCCCTAAACATTTTGACAACACTTTAAAAATCTTAGAAACAGCTATTGTTTTAAAACACATGGGGTGCTCTGCAAAAGCTGCTGCAAATTTTAAACCTTACTTCACAGAGTCTCGCGCTGATGCTTTCTATGCGAAAGCTTTACATGTGTTAAAGGCGTTTCCAGAATTAAGCCCCTCGTATTCTCGATTGTCTCCTGAACAAAAAGAGGTATTTGTCACTTTGCGCCGTTTAGGTGATTACGATTCGCTCTTCAATCTTACAACAATGCCGAGTGCTCAACTTCTATCCATTGGCAGAGCCAAGCGTCCTTTAGTCGTTTTAGATCTATATCTCTACTCTCTGGACATCTGCGGAGAAAACAACTGTTCTCAAGAATTTTACTATAATTTTGCTCCTTTATTATCCATGCTCCAACAACATGCCACTGTAGAGGAGGCCTTTTCCCGTTACTTCACATACAGAGCCAATCGCTTGGGATTTGAAGGATCTTCCCGTAGTGATATGGCTTTAGTACGCTTAGCAACTCTTATGGAGCTTTCACCCGTAGAAGCTAATGCTCTTACCTGGAGTTTTAAAAATCTCCCCATTGATGAATCCGAAAGTTTAGTAAATAGTTTCTATACAACACAAGGGGAACACGTTCCCTTAGAAATCCGAGGCCTTCCTAATCTCATTACTGGTTTACTACAGGCAAATCACGGAACAGCAACAGCAAGTCCTGAAAGCCGTTTACGTCAAGTTTACTCTACAGCATTATCCTTAGTAGTAAAAAGTTTGCGTGTTCACAAGGATATGTTAAAAAAGCAATTGCTTGACCAAACAACTGTTTTAGACTTTTCAGAAACTACGGTTTCTTGTGGAGGTTTAGATATCTTTTCGGAGAATATTGCTGTGCGGGTACACTTAAATGGTTCTGTTAGCGTTACACTTTAAAGTGCAACACTACATTATTATAACTTTTTAAAAAGATCAGCCATTTCTAAAGCTGTTTTCATCCCGGAAATCCCTAAATTTGACCCCTTAATTCCTGCACGTTGCCATGCGGAATCTATGCAAGGTGCTGTGATGACTGAAAAGGTAATTGGGAGATTAAATTCTATAGATAATTCGCTAATCCTTGCTGAAACCTGATCAGCTATATGGTCATAATGTGTGGTTTCACCTTTAATAAGGACACCACAGGCTACTATAGCATCGTACTCTATACCTGAAGTAAGAAGTTTCTTCAATGTACAAGGAATCTCAAACGATCCGGGAACACGTACTATGGTCAACATATCTTCTGTTCCACCTAGATCCAGAAAAGTCTGCTGTGCTCCTGAAACCAATGCATCGGCTATAGGCCCATTAAAACACGCACCAACGATAGCAATGCGCATCCCTTTTGCCGATGCTACCCCTTTAAATGTTGTCATATAATCCTAGATTATCTTGTGTTCACTTCCTCAATATAGGGGAAGTCTATCCAATGCCCCATACGCTCCTTTTTTGTGCGTAGGTAACACTCGTTTTCTTCGGAGACATTAATTGGGAGAGCGATTCTATCAACAATCTCCAACCCAAAACCCTGAAGCCCGAAATATTTGTGGGGATTATGGGTAATCAATTTGATCTTTGTCAATCCTAGATCAACTAAAATCTGAGCTCCTATCCCATACTCTCTAGAATCTACGGGAAAGCCAATTTCTAAGTTAGCATCGACAGTGTCGTAACCACGATCTTGTAAAGCATAAGCACGAACCTTATGACCTAAGCCAATACCGCGTCCTTCCTGTCCGCGTAGGTAAACAACAACACCCTCTCCTTCCAACGCAATATATTCCATAGCAGAGCGTAGCTGATGTCCACAGTCACAACGCGTGGATCCCATAATATCCCCAGTAAGACATTCAGAATGCACACGAACAAGAATATTTTCTTTTCCCCTTATATCACCTTTCACCAAAGCAATATGTTGGATACCGTCAAGAAGAGATTCATAAACATGAATATTGAAATCCCCATATTCTGTAGGAAGACGAGCTGACGAAACAGGAATCACTAACCTTTCGGATAGCATACGGTAGGCTATCAAATCCGAAATAGAGATTACCGAAAGTTTGTGTTGTTTAGCGAATTCTATAATTTGAGGAAGACGCATCATAGTATGGTCTTCGTTAACAAGCTCTGAAAGAACCCCACAAGGCTGCATATTCGCTAAACGCACAAGATCTAAAGCAGCTTCTGTATGTCCAGCACGTTTTAATACGCCTCCTGGAGTGCCTACTAGGGGGAAAAAATGTCCTGGCCGGACAAAATCTTCAGGGCGACTATTAGGATCAGATAATAACTCTACAACTTTTGTTCTATCTGCTGCAGAAACTCCTGTAGTTATACCTTTGGCAGCATCTACAGAAACTGTAAATGCTGTATGATAACGACAACGATTATCTTCAACCATAGGGGGCAATTCTAAATCTTTTATTCTCTCAGGTTCTAAAGAAGCACAAATAATTCCTGTCGTATATTTAAGAAGAAAAGTCATTTTTTCTATGGTCATCTTTTCACCAGCGATGATAAGATCCCCTTCATCTTCTCTCGAAGCTTCATCAACAACAATAACAAATTTCCCCTCGGAGATATCTGCGATTGCCTTTTCTATTGGGACAAAACATGATGCACATGCATCCTCATCGGATTTTATCACTAGGGTTCCTCCCAATTACTGACCTCTATCCTCTAGGAATCCTAATAGAAATCCCCTATTCACTTCAATCCCTTCTCCTATTTCCTCTACCCAACAATTTCCCAACACGTTTTTAAAGAATTTCCTAAAATCTTAGAAAACTTAGGAAGAATTTTTTGAGCGGAATCTAAACGATACCCCAAATTTCCGAAAAGTGGTTTCCTTTGATCTCCAAAAACTTTTGGTCCCAGGTAAACAACTAGAGCATTTGCTAAACGTTCTTTCAAAAATTCAGTGTGTAAAATAGAGCCCCCTTCAATAAGAACCTGTAAAATATGTTTGGTAGATAGATATGAGATTAATTCGTGTAAATTTACTCTAGAATTTCGAGGTTCGGTAACTAAAACCTCTACACCAAATTTTTCAATATTTTTAATATGATCTTTTGAACATTGCGACGTGGTTACGTAGAGAGATTGTCCAGGACTATGAAAAATTTTTGCCTCTGCTGTTACAGCACCCAAACTATCAACAACAACACGTAATGGTTGATGAGAATAGAGCTCTCCAGAAGGTTTCCTTGCAGTCAACAGAGGATTATCTTGTAAAACAGTTTTAGAACCCACAACAACAGCCTGAGAACTAGCACGTAATTTACCCACATCAATGCGAGCTTCCGGGCAAGTGATCCACTGAGATTCTCCATAACTGTCGGCAGTCTGACCATCCAAAGTCGCAGCACTTTTAAGCACAATCCAAGGCTTGCCGAAGGTACGTTGATAAATATAAGATTTTAAAGACTCCTCAGCCTCTTTTTTACCTAAGCCTTCAAAAACACGTATCCCTGCTTGTCTTAAAGCAAAAACTCCCTTACCAGCAACCCGGTTATCAGGATCTAATAAAGCAACGTAAACAGTAGAAATTTTATATTTGATTAATAGATTCACACAAGGAGGTGTGCTTCCATAATGACAACACGGCTCTAAAGTTACGTAAACATCACTACCCTCTACAGATACGGATGTAGAGTTTATCGCATTTTCTTCTGCGTGCGGTTGACCTTTTTTCTCATGATATCCTTCTCCTATAATCTGTCCATTTTTTACAATTACACAGCCCACCCAAGGATTAGGTGGGGCAAAAAACCTTCCCTTTTCTCCTAATTCTATAGCTCGACGCATAAAAAATAGTTGTTGCTCAGAGAAATCTTCCATATACTTTGCCTTTGTGAGAAAAGGTAATTAAAGAGATACAAGGATGTTGGATATAAAATTAATACGCAAGGCACCTGAAGAATGCGAAACCCGTCTTCGCAGGAAAGATCCTAATATTTCTCTTCTTCCTATTCTTGATTTGGATAAAGAAGTCCGCCAATTGAAAACAGATTCAGAATCTCTACAATCTCAAAGAAAACTGCTGTCTACACAAATCCATAAAGCCAAGGCTCAAGATGAAGATGTATCTAATATGATTGGTGAAGTTGAAAAACTCTCTCAAGATTTGGAGAAATTAGAGGCTTTACTTGAAGAAAAAAATGCCACTTTACAAGACCTTCTCGTACGTCTTCCTAATTACCCTGAAGAAGATGTTCCTGTATCCCCCGACAAATCGGATAATCAAGTAATTAAAAGTGTAGGTTCTTTGCCAACATTTTCTTTCACTCCTAAACATCACGTAGATCTGAATCAAAAATTACAAATTTTAGATTTTAAACTTCCTGCAAAAACTTCAGGATCTGGATGGCCTGCATATAAGAATCAAGGTGTTCTTTTAGAGTGGGCATTACTTACTTATTTATTAAATAAGCAGCGAGAGCACGGATTTCAATTATGGCTCCCTCCCCTTCTTGTAAAACGCGAAATTCTTTTCGGCTCGGGACAAATTCCTAAATTTGACGGTCAATACTATCGTGTAGAAGACGGGGATCAATCTCTTTACCTGATTCCTACTGCTGAGGTTGTTCTCAACGGATTCCATTCTCAAGAAATTTTTAATGAGAAAGATCTACCTATATATTACGCGGCATGTACACCATGTTTCCGTAGGGAGGCTGGAGCTGCGGGTGCTAACGAACGTGGACTTGTTCGTGTACACCAGTTTAATAAAGTAGAGATGTTTGCTTTTACTACTCCAGAGCAAGCTGATCAGGCTTATGACAAGATGCTTGCTGTTGTGGAAGACATTCTCACAGAATTAAAACTTCCTTACCGTTTATCTTTACTTTCCACAGGAGATATGTCTTTCACAGCCTCAAAAACCATAGATGCCGAAGTTTGGCTCCCTGGACAACAATCTTACTATGAGGTTTCTTCTATTTCCCAATGCACAGATTTCCAGTCACGTCGTTCAGAAACTCGTTATAAAGATAGCCAAGGGAAAATGCATTTTATCCATACCCTTAATGGTTCAGGTTTAGCAACACCACGTTTATTCGTTGCAATTTTGGAAAATAATCAGCAAGAAGATGGCTCTGTAATTATTCCTGAAATTCTACGCCCCTACTTAGGAAATCAAAAAGTATTATTACCTCAAAAATAGGATCTGTATTGCAAATATGAAAAAATCTAAGGCACTATAAACTATATACCGCATGGATAAGATTGATGAAGACCGATTATCACCATTTCAAAAACACAACTCCTGAAGAGCATCTTAAGACTGTTAGAGATCAACATGGAGTTTGTATTGGCGAACCTCATACAACAATAAAAGGCTTTTTCTATCATCTAGCAAGTGATGCCTTATCTACAGGTATCTTCCTATTTTTTATCAGAACACTTGCCTTTCTTCTTCCTATTTCTCAAGGAACACAAACAGAGGTTCTATTTTCACTAGGATTGGGATGGATTTTTTATCGAGGCTGCCTGAAAGCAAAAAAAGCCTGGTCTTACATGGAGCTTTCCCATCGTTTTATGCTTCAGGAAAAAGAGGAAATAGAAAAACATCCCGAACAAGAACTTTTAGAACTCAATGTTATTTTTAAAAATCAAGGGTTCAAATCACCCCTTCTTGAAGAAATGGTAGATTATGTCAGTTCTGATTCTACTCTCCTTCTTGATACTATGATCCGCGAAGAACTTCATATTTCTATCGAGAACTTCCCGCATCCTTTAAAACAAGGGGGGACACGTATACTTGGAGGACTTATCGGTTTAATTCTCTTCTTACCACTAGTTCTCTGTTCTAGTTATACAGTAGCAGGTGTATTATCCGGAGCACTCATCACCATACTCTCTGCTACCAAAGCAAAAATATTAGGAAATGATGTGATCACAGAGGTTGTGTGGGTTTTAGGTATTTTTATTACCTCCATAAGCATCGTTTGCACTTGTGTAAAATTTTTATAGAGCCCAGGTATCGTAGTGTTTTCACAATTATTCTCTACACCATTTTCACCAGAAATATTAAACAATTTTTTTGAATCAGGCATGACAGAAGATAATAGCCCCATGTTATCCCAAAAGAATCGGTTGTTGAGTCGCAACCTTTCTTTAAAGTCTGCATGTATTTCTTTAGGAACATATCTGTGTGCGTTAGCTTTTTATTGGTTTCGCATTGTTGATATTTCTAATTTATTTGTTGTTTTTACGTTTTTTCTTGCTGGAACCCCAGCTCTGATAAAGTCTTTAGATGATATCCGCAATAAGACTGTGAATATTGATATTTTAATGACCTCAGCGGCCTTCGGCTCTATTTTCATTGGCGGGGCCTTAGAAGGGTCTTTACTTCTTGTTTTATTTGCCATTTCTGAAGCCCTTGGACAAATGGTATCAGGGAAAGCAAAGAGCACACTAGCTTCTCTGAAACATTTAGCACCCACTATTGCCTGGATAGTTGGTGAAGATGGGAACTTAGAAAAAACGCCAGTAAGTCAAGTTCAAGTTGGTGATATTATCCGAGTCAAAAGTGGTGAGATCGTTCCCTTAGATGGAGAAATTATTCACGGTTCCTCTTCTATTAATCTTATGCATCTTACTGGAGAAAAAATTCCTAAGTCTTGTCAGATGGGCTCCATAGTTCCCGCGGGAGCACATAATCTTGAAGGTAGTTTTGATCTGAAGGTTTTAAAGACAGGTGCAGACTCAACAATTGCCCATATTATTAATCTAGTTATTCAAGCACAGAAATCCAAACCTCGTTTACAACAACGTTTAGATAAATATTCTTCAGCCTATGCATTAACAATCTTCGGTATTTCGTCATCTATAGCTGTTTTGGTTCCTCTATTTACCTCTATTCCTTTCTTAGGACCAAATAGTGCTTTTTATCGTGCCTTAGCATTTCTCATTGCAGCATCTCCCTGTGCATTAATTATTGCTATTCCGATTGCCTATCTAAGTGCAGTAAATGCCTGTGCAAAACATGGAGTCCTTCTTAAAGGCGGTGTCGTCTTAGATCGCTTAGCTTCTTGTAATTCTATTGTTATGGATAAAACAGGAACACTAACCACAGGAGAGCTTACTTGTATTGGTTGTGATAATTTCGGACAAAAAAATCCCAATTTCTTCCCTGCTATTTTAGCTTTAGAACAATCTTCTATGCATCCTATTGCACAAGCAATTGCTGCCTATCTTATAAAGAATAATGTTTCTTCTCTCCCTGCTGAAGAATATTGTATGATTCCTGGTAAAGGGGTTCGGGGTATTTTCCAAGGTCAAGAGGCGTTTGTAGGAAGAGTCGATACAGCTCTACAAAAAGTCCCTCAAGAGTACGTTCAGGAACTAGAAGAGCGTGTACATACTGCCAGACAACGCGGAGAAATATGTTCACTAGCTTATTTACAAGGAAGCTGCGCATTATTTTATTTTAAAGATACTCCCCGTCCTGATGCTGGGAAAATTGTGAGAGAACTTAGAGATGAAGGTTATCCTATTAGCATGCTCACAGGAGACCATCAAATTAGTGCAGAAAATACTGCGAAGCTCTTAGGGATTTCTGAAGTCTTTTCTGATCTATCTCCAGATGATAAATTAGAAAAAGTACGCGAACTCGCCAAGAAACGCCATATCCTTATGGTTGGTGATGGTATTAACGATGCCCCCGCTCTCGCACAAGCAACAGTTGGTGTTGCTATGGGAGAAGCGGGAAGCGCCGCAGCGATAGAAGCTGCCGATATTGTTCTTCTCCATGATGCAATTTCCCTATTACCGTGGATCATAAGAAAAGCAAAGAAGACGCGAAAAATCGTCACACAAAACTTAGGCTTAGCCTTAGCGATTATCCTTCTTGTTTCATGGCCTGCCTCACTAGGAATTATTCCTTTATGGCTTGCTGTAATTCTCCATGAGGGCAGCACCATTGTGGTTGGGCTTAACGCCTTACGGCTGCTAAAGTAAGCTTTTAGTATTTTGAGAATCTACGACTATAGATACTTTGTAAAATTCCTAAAGATGCCATTGTAGAAATCACTGAAGACCCTCCGTAAGACACTAAGACTAAGGGGACTCCGGTAATAGGCATCAAGCCACACATCATGCTAATATTAATTAACACGTGCATAGAAATATGCACGGTAATTCCTGCAGCTAATAATCTACCGAAATCATCAACAGCCACAGCTACAGTTCGGCAACCAAAACAAATGAGACAGTAAAACATCCATAAGGCAAAAAATAGGCCAATCAAACCGAACTCTTCTCCTAAAGCAGAAAATACTGAATCTGTATAACCGTAAGGCAACCATCCTCTACCAGCAAATTCCCCAGACTTCCATCCACGACCTTTAACACCACCTAAGCCAATAGAAATTAAAGACGCACGTTGATGATGATTAGAAGGGCTTAGCCTTTCGTATTGGTATTCTTTAATCACCTTTAGTGCATAAGGCTTAACCTTCTCGTGAGAAATTATTCCTGAGAAAATCAGCAAAGAGCAGAACATGCTTAAACCTGCAATTGTTGCACAAATTTTCACAAATAAAGGATGGATATTCCCTAAATAAAAAATTGCCAAGGCAACAGGACATAGCACCAGGGCGGTTCCTAAATCTGGCTCTTTAAAAATAAGCAAAAAGGGAATACCAACAATAATACAAGCAAGTAGAGCTGTGGTCTTTGAAGAAATTACTGATTTGCGCACATCTAGTGTATAGCTAAGCATGATTACAACAATAAGCTTGGCATACTCAGAAGGTTGGACACTCAAACCAATAAAAGAAATTCTATACCATCTATGAACATTTTGTACTGTGGGGACAAAAAATAAACCTACAAGGCTCAAAAGCATAAGAATATAGAGAACCCACGCCCAGCTTCTTAATCTATGGTAATCAAGATACATACATAAAGAAAAAGCTAGCCATCCCAAAGCAAAATGACGAATTTGCATGATGCTTTTATTCGTGAATAACCCCTTGGATGATGTGACTAGGATGGTAGAGGGGTCCATAGAAGAAATAACAACTACGCTAATCATCATTAATAAAATAATGACAATAAACACCCAAGAATTGACATAGCTGAAATATCTAGCGTTTCTCATAATGCTCTTTATAGCTTAAGAGTGGGATACTTCCAATGAAAGTTATTTATTATGAAATAGCAGAAACTCCTTCCACAAATGAAACAGCAAAACAGCTTATACATCTATGGAATCCCTATGTCCTTACTGTTATTTCCACTCAAAAGCAAACAGCTGGGAAGGGTAAATTTAATAAAACTTGGCTTTCGTCGAATAAAGACCTTACCATATCGTTATGCTTTTTCATTACTGACTTAGATATTGATGTTAGCCAATTATTCCGTTTAGGAACAGAAGCTGTTCTGGCTCTCATCCAAAATTTGGGCATTCCTAATGGAACTATAAAATGGCCAAATGATGTTTTAGTAAATGAAGAAAAACTCTGTGGCATTCTTAGTGAAACTATTCCTGTGCAAGGCAATTTAGGAATTATTTTAGGGATAGGGATAAATGGTAATACTAAAAAAGAAGAACTTGCTTTTATAGACCAACCAGCAACATCGCTTTCAATACTATTAAATCACACTGTAGATCTTGAAGAAATTCGTGAGAAGCTTATTGAACATGTAAAAAAAAGTATCCTGCAAAGATTCTCAAAAATCCTAGCGAGAGAAATAGATCCTAGGTAGATCAAGAAAACGAAACAGTTTAGAGGCTATCCACAACGACGGACTTGATCGCTGCTTTAGATATTTTTCAACAGCCTGCTCGTAGGCAGCGGTCTCAAAGGCAAATAAATTATCCCTAGCCCAAAAATCCTCTAGAGAGCAAACAATAGCCTCACATTCATGATGTTCTCCTATAGATTCTAAAATCTGATGGACAAGTTTAGGAAGAGTTTTTTCCATTTCTTGAAATGCAAAAAGAATATCGTAACCATGTTTTAAAAACTTTCTCCAAGACATCTTATGATGCTGCGTTAAAAACTCTGCTTCCTGAGATAATCGTGGTGAAGCAAAATTTACTGAAAGAGAAAGTAACGCCTGACGTTTTGCTATTGCATGAGAAAGCAAACACTCCCAAGAAAGCATAATATTCTTTACGAGATAATATAGCTGACAATATGCCCCAAGAAAAGCGCCGAATAATACGCTAAAAATAACTACAAAGACTAATCCTGCCATGGGTTGCATATGGCTCACCAGTGATAAAAAAGCAACAGAGCGCTACATATACGTAAGAATCTCAGCATCGGTAAGCTCACGATATTCCCCATAACGAAGACCTCCAAGAACAAAGCTTCCTATACGAATACGTGTAAGCTCTAAAATAGGCAACCCCACAGCTTCTGCAAACAAACGGATCTCATGTTTTTTCCCTTCATTTACAATAATTTTGATTGTACCCCGACGAATCTTCTCAACAGAAACAGGACGAATTCTCTTACCATCAATAACAGTCCCTTCCATAAGATCTTCAAGATTTTTCGCAGTAATTTCGCGGTTTACCTTAAGTAAATATTCTTTGGTAATTCCAAAAGAAGGATGGATAATCTTATTAGAAAATTCTCCATCATTCGTTACTAAAATCAATCCAGAAGTTTCCTTATCTAACCTCCCGACAGTAAATACCCGATAAGGAAGATGGGAAAACAAATCGATAACCAGTTTATCTCCTGGGAATTTTTTCTCCGAAGAACATAGGTATCCCAAAGGTTTATGCACCATGAAATATACTTTCTTAGTCATACCTACGCGCTGACCATCTACCTTCACAGTATCCATTTCTTCATCTACCGTCACAAAAGGGCCAGGAGCCACACGACCATTTACAGTTACATGCCCTGAAAAAATAATCTCATCACACTTCCTGCGTGATGCAACACCAGAAGAAGCTAAAAACTTATTGAGACGAACCTTTGCCATAATATTCTCCATTCGAGACATATATTGTGCCCAAGAGTGACAATAGAGGTCCACTGTTCTTTGTTATAAAAAAATATTGTCATGGAAAAGATCTTTCTTCTAGACAAAAGTTTTTTTGTTCCTATGCTAGTTTTCTTAATCCACTACTCAGGAAATCATGGCTTTTCTCATCTTATTACGACACGGAAAATCCGTCTGGAATGAAAAAAATCTTTTTACAGGATGGGTAGATATCCCTCTAAGTCAAAAAGGAATCGACGAAGCTATTCTTGCAGGTCAGGCAATAAAAGACTTCCCGATAGACTGTATCTTCACTTCTTCTCTCGTTAGAAGTTTGATGACGGCATTGCTTGCAATGACAAACCACAATTCTAAAAAAATTCCTTATATTATTCATGATGATGAGCAACAGAAACAGATGAGTGGGATCTATAGTGATGAAGAAAAGAATATGATTCCTCTTTATCGTTCTAGCGCGTTAAACGAAAGAATGTATGGAGAACTTCAAGGGAAAAATAAAAAAGAAACTGCTGAGAAATTTGGTGAAGAACAAGTCAAATTATGGAGACGAAGCTATAAAACAGCACCCCCCAACGGTGAAAGTCTCTATGATACCGGGCAACGTACCGTTCCCTATTTTGAAGAAAACATCTTCCCTTTATTGAAGAATTCAAAAAATGTGTTTATTTCTGCTCATGGAAATTCGTTACGTTCACTTATTATGGATATAGAAAAATTAAGTGAAGAAGAGGTACTCTCTTTAGAGTTACCTACAGGAAAACCCATAGTATATTTATGGACCGGCCACACATTCGAACGACATCCAGAACCATTTGGTTAAACAATCAACAAGCAATACCTCCTTCAGTTTCAGTGCGAAAGGGTTTGGATGCTTATGCTGATCCCTTCTCTTTAACACCTTCGTCAGCAATGAAGTTGCTTAATGAAACTGAAGAGGTTGCTCGTACGCTTGTTGGTTGCTCTGAAGAAACCCATACATTTCACTTTCTTCCTCATTTTCCCCATGCTGCTGCAATTATCGTAGCTGCTTTATTGGAAAACCTTACCTTTTTTCAAGGGAGGAATCATCTTTTAGTCTCCTCTCATGAGCAGCAATATAATATTGATGCTATTTGCCACCGGCAAGGATTAAGAACTACTTATGATTGGGTAACAATAAACTCTTCAGGAAGACTTTCTCCAGAAGAACTTACAGAGGCACTAACACCACGCACCCTACTCTTTTCATTATCTGCTGCTAACGGTATGACAGGGTTCATTGAACCTATAGAATCTCTACAACCCTTATGTAAAGATCGTGGTGTCGTTCTACATTTGGACCTTTGTGATATTTTAGGACGTGCAGTAATCACTCCAGAAATGCTCGATGCCGATATTCTTACATTTTCTTCTTTAGCTTTAGGAGGAATTGGAAATATCGGAGGCATGTTTATTAAAAAATCCCTAAGCAAGTTTTTTAATTTATGGCTGCCTACGTATTCTCCAGGAACCTTATGTTTGGGTTCGGTAGCAGCCATGAAGACAGCGTGCCAGGAACGCCTATCCTCTTTTTCTTCATTAATCTTATCTTCAATCAATTTAAGAAATAAGCTTACTAAAGAACTTCAAGCAGCCTGCTCCGACGTCCAGTTTCTTTTCCCAGAATTAGAAAATAAACTTCCTAATGTAATGATTGCCTCTATAGGAGATATTCCTGCTGAAAGTTTAGCATTCTTCCTACATCAGCAAGGTATCTATCCAGGACTTGGCTATGAGCGTTTCCAACCTCTGTCTCAAATACTACAAAATTGTGGGGTATCGCCTTTTCTCTGTCACAGCGCTCTACATTTTTCTTTTACAGAGAGAACGAAAGATGAACAATTTACAACTTTAGGACGTGCTATCCAAGAGGGTAGCGCTCACCTTCAATCTGCAATTGCGAGCTCAGTATGACAATTCCATTTCAACCTGTAGCCTCTTGGGCAAATGTATCCCCAAAAGTTATGAAGAAATTTCATAAATTTTATTGCGGCGGAACATTTTCAGCAGAAAATGCTGAAGCAAAAGGAGCTAATCTGATTATCGGCAGTCAAGGCCATAGGCTTATGGGCAATTATGTGATATTTTATTGGCTGATAGATAAGATAAATGGAAAAATTATCGACGCAAAATTCCAATATTTTGGACACCCTTTTCTACTCGTACTTGCAGAAACAACATGCAACCTAGTTATTGGCAAAACTTATGCTCAAGCTTATAACTTAACTGTTAATAACATCGATACTGAGCTACGTTCCCATCCTAACAAACCCGCTCTTCCAGACAATAATTCAGCTTTATATCACTGTGTCATTGATGCTTTAGATATCGCTGCTGAACAATGTATGGAAATCCCCCTTGAAGATGGTTCCCTACCCCTAAAAGAATCCTTTTTACCTTCAGAGATTGAAGATGCTAATCCCTATACTAAAGAAGCTTGGGAAAGCCTATCTATAGAATCACAATTACATGCCTTAAGAACAATCACTGAGGATAAAATATCACCTTATGTAGCTCTCGATGGCGGCAGCGTGCTTATTGAAAAGCTAGAGGAGAATATTGTAACAATTGCCTATGCAGGAAATTGTTCTGGATGTTTTTCTGCTATAGGGTCTACATTGAATTCTATAGGCGAACTCTTACGCGCCTATGTTTATTCTGAATTGCAAATTAAAGTAAATGAGGCATCTTTAGATTTTTCTATGTCTCAATACTCTGACGAAACTAATTAACTTTTATAGTTCGTGAATTGTCAATAATTCATATCTTTTGATAAAGAATGATGAAATGTTAATAACTCTATGATTATTTCATTATTTTTTCTTGAGGATTGTTGTGTTTTTTCAATTCCTAAAAAAGAAAGCTGCTTCGTTAGGCATCTCTCCTTTAGGCCTTTTAGTTGTTTCTACAGCTTTAGGAAGTGCCCTCTTTTTTGGAAAAAATGCTTCCAAATCTCCTGATTTTTCTGAGCCACCTGCAAAAAAAACTACAGGTTGGTTTAAGCTTAGCCAAGTAGGAAATCCGAAATTACTAGAATCCTTAGCAAAAAAAGAACAGATAGAAAGAGATCTTACAATGTTTCAATCAGTAGCAAATGCCACTGTAGCTCTATCTTTGCCTACGGAAGATGATCCTAATATTGTTCCCCAAGTTTCAGTTATTCTTTCGTCTCATAAAAACGAAGTATTCTCATCATCTCTGTTACTTTCTATCACGGACTATCTATCCAGTAGCATTCCTGGATTAAACAAAGAACATATTACCCTATCGGATAATCTGGGGAATATCTACTCTCCTGGGGAGTTTCCTACTAACTCTCTATTATTATCTGCGTGCGAAGGTTACTTAGGAAAAATTTTCCCTAAGGAACATTTTTCTCTTGCCTATCTAGCAACAAAAAACTCTCCTACTGTGCAGCTAACAATTAATGAGAAGTATTTAGCAAAATTCCCAAAAGAAAAAAGAGAAGCTTTTCTAATTCATGCCGAAGATCATCTAAAGAAAATCTGCGGAAACACCCATGCTATTGTCATCGAAAAATTTCCTTTTTCACAAACAATACAGAAAGATCGTCTCTCTTATAAATTGCTCGTTGGAGGGACTATTCTACTTTCTAGTTTAGGAATTATTGCTTTGGCAAGCTTTTACCTTGCTTTTTACGCTTATGAGCGCATTCCTGTAGAATCAAAAAAAATAAAACAGGGCATAAATATTACAAAGCTGGTAGAGATACTACAAAAAGAATCTCCCGAAAAAATTAGGTTGATTCTCTCGTATTTGGATCCTAACAAAGCCGATGAGATCTTCAATCATTTGCCTGAAGATGTAAAACACCAAGTACTGAAATTATAAACATTAGGAATTAGGTATATCTTGTGACACTGTCTCAATCCCCTGGTTCGCTTTCAGATACTGGAGATTCCCCAGAAAGAAATAAAGACTGGGACGAAGGATTCTCCCAAGGCTTTTCAGAAGGAGAAACCTCAGGATATGATAAAGCCTTTCAAGAACTTCTATCTTTAATTCAGATATTTCGAAAATTATCGATTCGCATGCTTTCTGAAATAGAGAAGGTTCCTCAACAACTGAAACCCGATCTTGTAGAACTCGCTATCTTAACCTGTGAGAAATTCCTCTATAAGAAATTAGACAATGTTGAAGAGCTGGCACTTTTAATTTCCTCTGCTCTACAACAACATACATCTTTGCGATCTTTATCTCCCATAAAGATCTTCCTTCATCCCGAAGATCATAAGAAACTTAATGATTGGATAGCAACGCATGAAGTCCCCATGATTAAACATGCGGAGTTTCTCCCTGACACATCTTGCAAAAAATCCAGCTACAAAATGGAGGTTCCCTCAGGAATCCTAAGACAAGAAATTGGAGAAGAATTAGATCATTTGCTTTCTGTTTTAACTGCATGACACATCTAAATTACGAAAAATCCCAACTTCAATATTGGCAGCCTTACCGCACGTGTGGACTTCTCTCTAGAGTCTCAGGAAATCTCTTGGAAGTTCAAGGACTATCGGCATGCCTTGGTGAACTTTGTCATATTTGCACGCCAAAATATCCTGATCTCCTTGCTGAAGTTATTGGTTTCCATAACCAGACAACATTATTAATGTCGCTATCTCCTATGCACTATGTCGCTTTGGGTGCTGAAGTTCTTCCTCTACGTCGTCCTCCATCACTACATCTTTCTGATCACCTTCTTGGTCGTGTGATTGATGGTTTCGGAAATCCGTTAGACAATAAAGAAAATCTACCAAAAACACATATAAAACCTTTGATCGCTCCTCCTCCATCTCCCATGTCCCGACAGCCTATTCAAGAGATTTTTCCTACAGGCATTAAAGCTATCGACGCTTTTTTAACCTTAGGGAAAGGACAACGCATCGGAGTATTCTCAGAACCAGGAAGTGGAAAATCTTCACTATTATCTGCAATAGCTTCAGGATCAAAATCCACAATTAATATCATTGCTCTTATCGGAGAACGGGGTAGAGAAGTACGTGAATACATAGAGCAGCACGCTTCAGGATTGAAACAACACCGAACTATTATTGTTGCTTCTCCTGCTCATGAAACAGCACCAACAAAGGTAATTTCAGGACGTGCTGCTATGACAATAGCAGAATATTTCCGAGATCAAGGTCATGACGTTTTATTCATTATGGATTCTTTATCAAGATGGATAGCCGCCCTTCAAGAGGTTGCCCTAGCGACCGGTGAAATCCTAGCTGCTCACCAATACGCAGCTTCTGTTTTTCATCATGTATCAGAATTTACAGAACGCGCAGGGAATAATGATCGAGGTTCTATAACCGCCTTATACGCTATCTTACATTATCCTAATCATCCGGACATCTTTACAGATTACCTAAAATCCCTCTTAGATGGGCATTTCTTCCTTACCAACCAAGGAAAAGCTCTAGCTTCACCTCCTATTGATATTCTTCTTAGTCTATCGAGATCAGCGAAAAAACTTACTCTTCCTCATCATTATGCAGCTGCGGAAAAACTTCGTGCCTTATTAAAAACATACCAAGAGGCTTTGGATATTATTCAACTAGGAGCTTACACCCCAGGACAAGATAAAGATCTGGATGATGCCGTAAAAATCCTTCCCAGTATAAAAAGTTTCCTTTCCCAGCCATTATCAAGTTACTCTCAGCTAGAAAACACCTTAAAAGAGTTGGAGGCATTGGTAAATCTTGAGTAAAAAATTAACTAGCCTTTCTACTCTATCGAAAATAAAAATTTATCAGTCTTTATTAAAAGTACGACACTTTAAAAGTAAAAAGTATTATCTATCTCAAGAGCTCGTAAGTATAAAAGACCAGATGACGGTGATTTCTAAAATCAGGAAGGAGAGGTTTTTATACCGCAACAATATAGAACATTACAATTCGCTTTTAGAACACTTGCAAACATTACAAGTATCTATTTATAAACAACACAATATCTCCTGTAAGCGTCTACAAGAGCATCAAAATAAACTACTAGAATTAATTAACCGTAGAAAAATCATCGAAAAGATCAAGAATAATAAGTATTCTAACATCAAGAGATAGGAACGCAAGGCTAACTGTAATGACCGACTCTGTAATCTTTCCGTCTGTCGTGGAAATGTCTTCACTAACAGAAAAACTTAAATCTATTAATCAAGAGCATTTATTAGATTCATGGTCGTCCCTTTCTCAAAAACAACAACAACGCCTTTACTATCAAATTTCTTCCATAAATGTTGAGCTTTTCCATAAACAACGTCAGCTCATCACTTCTCCAAGATCTATCTTAAAAGATTTTCATCCTTTAACTTCTTTCGCTTCTTCTGGAGAAGATTCCGAAAGAACAAAAATAGGAACAAATCTTCTAAAGGAAAAGAAAGTGGCTTGTGTGGTTCTTGCTGGTGGACAAGGATCTAGATTAAAATGTGACGGTCCTAAAGGGCTTTTCCCCGTATCTCCTATCAAAAAAAAGCCTCTCTTTCAGCTTGTTGCTGAAAAAGTCTGTGCAGCAAGTAAACTTGCAAATCAGCCTCTACCTTTAGCTTTTATGACATCTCCGTTAAATAATCGTCAGACGCGTTCCTACTTCGAATCTAATGATTATTTCCATCTTGATCCCAATCAAGTTGACTTTTTCTGTCAACCACTTTGGCCTTTATTATCCTTATCAGGAGATCTCTTTCTAGAAGACACTGATACCTTATCCTTAGGGCCCAATGGCAATGGTTGCCTGGCAACTCTTCTATATACCTCAGGACTTTGGGAAAAATGGAAGAAAGCGGGAATCGAAATGGTTAGCGTTATTCCTATTGATAATCCTTTAGCTCTACCTTTTGATGTAGAACTTTGTGGATTCCACGGGATGGAAAATAACGAAGTAACTATTAAAGCTACTTCACGACAAACGGCCATTGAAGATGTTGGCATCTTAGTACAGTCTAATGATTCGGGGAAAACCTCAGTTATTGAGTATTCCGAAATACCTCAAAACGAACGTTTTGCCACAAATCAAGATAGCACTTTAAAGTATTGCCTAGCTAATATTGGATTATATTGTCTGTCTATGGACTTCATCGCACACGCAGCTCTACGTGAACTTCCTCTTTATAAAGCTCATAAACATGCAAAACAATTAGGACTCTATTCCTCTGAGAAAAATTCTTGGAAATTCGAAGAATTTATCTTTGATCTATTTTGTTATAGCGAACGTTGTCAAACTCTTGTCTACCCACGTCAAGAATGCTTCGCACCATTAAAAAATCTCGAAGGCAATCACAGTCCAGCAACTGTTCGAGAAGCTCTTTCTGCTAGAGAACGTCAAATTTTCCATAAAGTGACCGGGAAAAAACTTTCTCCAAACACAGCATTTGAATTAGAAGCCGATTTCTATTATCCTTCAACCTCTACTTCCCTGCATTGGGAGAATAAAGCATTTTTCGAGGAACCGTTTTTTGAGGCCTCATGAAAGAAAAAATTGCCTACCTAGGTATGGGCATTTGGGGATTTTGTCTCGCATCATTATTAGCAAATAAGGGTTATGCCGTTGTTGGATGGGCTCGCAATCCTGAATTGATTGCTCAGCTACAAATAGAACAACGTCATCCCCAAGCTCCTGATATTCCTATTCATCCTAATCTGTCCTTCACTACAGATATGGCAGAAGCTGTGGAAGGAGCTTCTATGATTGTTGAAGGAGTATCCTCAGCAGGCATACGTCCCGTATCTGAACAGCTAAAAACAATCACAGATCTCAATGTGCCTTTTGTCATTACTTCAAAAGGTATCGAACAACATACGGGATTATTACTTAGTGAGATTGTTGTAGAAATTTTTGGTAAAGATGCTTCGAAATATCTTGGTTATCTTAGTGGGCCTTCTATAGCTAGAGAAGTTCTTAAAGGCTGTCCATGTTCCGTAGTGATTAGCGCGTATAATCCAGATACCTTGAAAAAAATACATAATGCTTTCCTAACTCCAACATTCCGAGTGTATCCTAATAGTGATCTTAAAGGTGTGGCTCTCGGCGGAGCTTTAAAAAATATCATAGCAATTGCTTGTGGAATTTCTGATGGATTCCATTTTGGAGACAATGCCAAATCAGGATTAGTTACTCGAGGACTTCATGAAATACGAAAATTTGCAACGATTATGGACTGCCGTCCTGATACTCTGAATGGTTTAGCAGGTCTTGGGGATCTCTGCACAACGTGCTTTTCTTCATTAAGTAGAAATACAAAATTCGGGAAACTGATAGCTCAAGGGATGACTCTTGAGAAGGCAAAAGCAGAAATCGGCATGGTTGTTGAAGGTGCCTATACTGCCCTTTCAGCATACCAAATTGCCAAACATCATAAAATCGATATGCCAATAACCACGGGTATCTATCGCGTGTTATATGAGAATCTCGATATTAAAGAAGGCATCGCTGCACTTTTACAAAGAAATACTAAAGAAGAATATCTTTAAAAAATGAAGATTCTATCTTTTTCATCTCCTTATATAGAAGTCCTATCTCTACAGAGTTTTCATTTGTACATTTTTTTATCATTTGTTAAAGATGAATTTATAACACATAGTAAATAAGGCCATCCACTAAATGAATAGCAAGCTGAAAAAGCATCTACGTTTAGCATCCCTCTCTCTCCTAGCTTTATCAGGAATTTTTTCTTCCTCAATCCTTAATGCTATGCCATCGGGAAATCCTGCTTATCCTGTCATCCCAGGAATTAATCCAGAACAGAAAGGAATGTGTGCATTCGAACTTTGCAATAGCTATAGTCTCTTTGCAGCACTTACAGGAAGCTTAAAAATAGGCTTTTCTGGAGATTATATTTTTTCAGAAAGCGCAAGAGTAAAAAATGTTCCCGTGGTGACATCTGTTACTACAGCGGGGACAGGACCTCAACCTAACGTTACCTCTACATTTAAAGATTTTGACTTCGATCTAAATGATTCTAAAGTTAGCTCTAGTTGTATTTTTGCTTCAGTAGCTTTCCAAGATACTTCACCCGCTGCTATTCCCCTATTAGATATCAGCTTCGATGTAAAAATCGGTGGGTTAAAACAATACTACCGTCTCCCTCTTAACGCCTATAGAGACTATACTTCTTCACCTCTTGCTTCTGAATCACAAGTTACCGACGGTTTGGTAGAAGTGCAAAGCAATTATGGTTTTGTTTGGGACTTAAGTTTGAAAAAGATTCTTTGGAAAGATGGGATTTCTTTCATTGGTATTGGTGGAGATTATCGCCATGCAACGTGTCCTATTAACTACATCATAGTAAATAGCCAAGCAAATCCTGAAGTATATTTTGAAGATTCTAACGGTAAAATTAGCTACAAAGAGTGGTCCGCAAATATAGGAATCACCACCTATGTGAATGATTATATCCTTCCCTATGTTTCTGTTTCTGTAGGAAGTTCATCAAGAACCGCACCCGCGGATAGCTTTAAACGTCTAGAAAGCCAGTTTTCTAACTTAAAGTTCAAAGTACGGAAAATCACAAATTTCCATAGAGTGAACTTTTGCTGTGGAGCAACAAGCTGCGCATCAGATAACTTCTTCTATAGCGTTGAAGGACGTTGGGGTTGCCAGCGTGCTATAAACGTAACCGCAGGGTTCCAATTCTAATTATAAGAGCTAATTAACGTACGATATACATTATGAATCAGTTTCAATGATGCCGCAATTAAGCTCCATTCCTGTTGCATAGCACGCATCTGAAGTTCCAACATCAATTGATGCGTTTGAGCTAAATCCCCGTAATTTTGCACATCAGAAAGACAGTTGTTAAAGAAATTCAACAAGCCACCCTTTGCAGTTCCTGTTTTGATGTCAATTTCTCCATCAACAACCTTATGTTCCAAATCTTGTAATTTAATTATAGAAAAATCAGAACCCATAATCTTATAAGAAGGATCGTATTCATTATTCCCAGGAATGAAAACAAGAGCATTTAGATTCAATATCAGATTCTTCATCTGATTTAGCATGATGCCTAGTTCATTATTATAGCCTTTAACGATGTCCTCGAGCTGTTTTTTTTGAGCATCGGAAAGAGAACTATTTCCCTGAATATTCTTAGAAATTTGCTTTAATAAAAGCTGAGCATTCTCAGCACTTTTAATATCATTTCTCAACTGTAAACACTCTTCTTCATAGCGATCTACAATCATCTGATAACCAAATTTAAAATTGGCAGTTCCTGATGTTTGAGAAATGTAAGATCCTAAGTTATATACAATAGGTGCAGAGTTGAAGCTCTTTATAATCTCTAAAAGAGGACTAAATAAGTTCTGAGCGTATCCTGAAAGATTTAATTCTCTTCCTAATGCATATAAAGCAGTCTCTTGCGCAGGGATATATTTATCTAAAAGGATATAAGCAAATGCCGATTGGAAAGGCATTTTATTAACTATAGAATCCGCTACCGGAGCAAGCTCGGGAGCTGTTGTTAACGCTTGCGGAGATATCCTATCTAAATGCTCTTGAAAAATCTTATTTGCTTCTTTACGTAGCTCTTTATTTTCTTTTTCTGTAAGGACAGTTTGTATTACAGCAAGTTCGAATCCTGTATCTAAAAAGTCATGCTTCAAAGAAGATACAAAATCTCTATGCAATCCCAAATCACTAGCTTCTTTAAGCAAGTCATGCATGATTTTTAAATGAGAAGCTACCTCATTCATCTTTGTATAATCCGCAGCTACCTCAGCAGGAGATACACGACGTTCTGCAAATACACGACCTTCAGAAATTTGATTAGCCTGTTGATAGCCTTGTATTGAAGAGTTTTTCATAACTTCACCTATTTAAATCTACGTGTTAACTTCGCAACTATCTGATTCATCAATGCTAAAGCAGCGCTGACCATAGTCCACTCTTGCTGAATTGCGGAAGACTCTAACTGTAATGCGAGCTGTTGGTTTTGGTTAAAGGTTGTAAAATTTTGTTGGGTAGCTTCTAAACTTTGTAAGATCTGCTGCTCACCACCAGGAACAACACCGTTGTCACCACCTTCAATAACAAAGCTTTCAAAAGATGAGAGGAAACGAGGCCAATTCTCAGATGTTTGACCGTTAACCTTAATATCAAAGGCTTCATCAACCTCTTCAGGTTTTGCTACTGCACTAAATTGCATATTGTTTAGGAAGACGTAAAGATTACCTAGATTACGCAATAAAGCGTCGAATTGGAATTCGTATCCGGAAATTGTCTGACGAAGCTCTCGTTTCTGAGAAGAGGTAAGCTCGTCATCATTTTTGACGCTTTCTAAGATTTTAGTAAGTTCGGTTTTCACTCTCTGACAACGCTCAACATCCGCTTTACAACGTACTTTTTCTTTATTTAAAACACTCTGAGCTTTCCCTAAAGCATCCGTAAGGGCCTGTAAGTTCATTTGACGCAAGTATATCGCTAAAGAATAATAGACATCTGCAGTTTGGAAATTCGTAACATGAGTAATGATTTGATTCATGTACTTAGCAGCCTTATTAGAGAAGGTCATCTGTACCCCTAACGTCTCTAGAACATGCTGCTGATTGGGTAAATATTTATCTAATAATAAAGAGGAGTAAACCATTTGTATCGGAGAAGTATCTACGAACGTCTTTTTGCCCTCTTTCATACTCTCAAAATAATTTAATTTCGTAGGATCCATAGAATCTTTTTGACCCATTAACTTGGCCGATTCTTCTGTCCATTTATTAATTTGATCTCGGATTTGCTTAATACCATTATTCATCCCATCAATCACTTTCTGATAATCAAAGCGTGACATCACCGAATTAGGACTCCTCGTCATTAATTCAATGCATTTTTGGAAAAATTCAGGATTAAGATTAGTTTGACTGCTGCCATAAAATAGCTTGATACCTTGATAAGTAGCATAAGGGTTATTCTTAAATGTAACTAAAGGCACGTCGGCAACATTAAAATTACTATTTCCGCGTTCATTCCAATAAGTATATTCTTTCTCAAGAACCGCTTTATAATTAGCCTGCGAACTACTCTGGGATATACCGTATTGCCCAGCACACACTAAATAGGAATACAATAAACTTAGGAAACTGGGTAAAGTCACATTGGCATTCATCTTCAAGCTACCCATAGCATTGATAAACGTAGTTACTCCCTGTTTGACTCCTTCGGGCATCTTGTCTACAGCATGACCTGAGTACTTATCCATAAGCATGCGATATACCCCGCCCAACACTATATAGGTGCGTGTCATACCCCCTTGCATAGCGTTATAACCGGAACCAGTTAAGGTAGATGCTGTTGAAGATATATCCCAAATAGGATTGAGTAGATCTTTAAGAGAACTTGAGAACTGACGTATTAGCTCAATGACTTTATTCGCTTCATCAATATTTAATGAGCATTCAGCAAGTTGGATATTCAGTTGTTCAGAAACAGGATAAGACAAGGAGATCATGGCATTATAAACTACCATAATGTTCTGCCAAAAATTGATCACTTTGCTTTTTGGAGGAGCGTCTTTCCCCTCTAGTTTTTCTATTGCCGCTACAAACTCTTTAGATAAACCATATAGAGATGTGTATTGTGCTTCTGTAGGAGTTCCTGCTACAAAGGCCTGTTTCAAAGTATCTAATTTTATTTTAAAATCTTTAACTATAGTTTTTTCAGCTTCTGTAGGATTAACAATCCCTCCTTGATCAACGTCCTTTAGCCAATCATCAAAACTCTTATCAAGCCCCTCTATATAAAGTTTTGCAGCAGCAAGATTTGGGTTTGCTAAAATTTCGTCAACTTTACGGGAATCATAAGTAATATTTGAAAGTGTGATTTTTTCTTCAGGAAGATTTTCGAAAGAAGCATCTCCTATAAACTCTGAGGAAAATTGCGCTGTGGGTAACTTAACCTCTGCTTCTTGCAACAAACCAAGTGCGTGTTTTAATCCCCTTGCTTTCTGATCTAGTTCTTGAAAAAGAAATACAGAACTAGAAAACGGTGTTGTCATATCTACCTGATCACCAAGTAGTGCCGCAGTTACATTGCGATTAAAAGTAATGTATGAAGATGGTACCGTCACTGTAATTTATCCAGAAGAGACTAATTATTTTTCTAATTTTAAAATAAAAAAAATATTTCAAAAATAAAAAATAATTAACTTTAAAACTAAAACATAAATAACAAGTGACTTTGATTATTTAATTATTTTAATTCTCTTTCTATTCTGAATAATTCATCAGTGATTGTTTGAGGAAAGTCAGATCCAAAAATCTTGCAATACTCACGAACATTAGCAACCTCTTTCAGCCACCCAGAAACATCCACAGAAAGTAGATCCTGAAGAGCTTGTGAAGATAAATTGAGTCCTTCTAAGTTCAAAGAAGATTCTTCTGGTAAGTAACCAATGGGTGTTTTCTTAGCGATGGACTCTTCCCCATTAGTTCTTCGAAAAATCCATTCTAAAACACGAAGATTGTCGCTAAATCCTGGCCAGATAAAATTACCATCTTTATCCTTACGGAACCAGTTCACGCCATAGATCTTTGGTAGTTTTAAACTTGTGTTAGAAGCAAAAGATAACCAGTGATCAAAATAGTATGCCATGTTGTAGCCACAGAAAGGTAACATAGCAAAAGGATCATGCCGCAACTTCCCTTGTTCACCAACAATAGCTGCGGTAGTTGCCGAAGACATGCTTGCACCAATGGTGACTCCATGTTGCCAACTTAAAGCCTCATAAACCAAAGGTATAGTCTCAGAACGACGACCACCAAAAATAATCGCCTCAATTGGTACACCTTCAGGACTATTCCATTGAGGATCTAAAACAGGACACTGCTTTACAAGAGTAGTGAATCTAGAATTAGCATGTGCTGCAGGAGCTCCTCCGGGTTGCCAAGGATTACCATGCCAATCTATAAGACCTTCAGGAGGTTGGCTCGTTAAACCTTCCCACCAGACATCTCCATTTGGAGTCAAAGCAACATTAGTGAATATCGAGTTAGATTTGCAAGTAGCTAAAGCATTAGGATTTGTCGTTTCTGATGTTCCTGGAGCAACACCAAAAAAACCAAATTCAGGATTCACAGCGTATAACCTACCGTCAACACCAGGACGTATCCATGCAATGTCATCGCCGACACATTCGACTTTCCAACCAGGAATCTTAGGCATGAGCATCGCGAGATTAGTTTTACCACAAGCGCTAGGGAAAGAAGCGGCAAAATATTTCTTCTGTCCTTGAGGATTAGTCACACCGATGATTAGCATATGCTCTGCAAGCCAGTTTTGTGAACGAGCTATATATGAAGCTAAGCGTAATGCTACGCATTTCTTCCCTAGTAAAGCATTTCCCCCGTAACCACTACCAAATGACATTACACTACTGTCATCTTGGAAATGTACTATACGCATATGCTTAGGATTACAAGGCCAAGCTACATCTTTTTCACCCGGAGATAAAGGGACTCCCACACTGTGTAGACACTTATGAAAAGAACCGGATGTTCCTAGAGATTCTAATACCTCTGCTCCCATTCGTGTCATGATCTTCATAGAACAAACAACATATGGAGAATCGGTAATTTCAACACCAATAAGAGAAAATGGAGAATTTAACGGTCCCATGCAAAAAGGAATCACATAGAGAGTCCTTCCGCGCATACAACCTCGGAAAAGACCTTCTAATTCCTGACGCATTTCTTGGGGATCACGCCAATTATTGGTAGGGCCTGCATCTTCTTTTTTTGTAGTACAAATAAAAGTGAACTGTTCAACACGAGCAACATCTTCAGGAGAAGAACGCACTAGAAAACAGTTGGGATGTAAATCAGAGTTTAAAGGAATAGCTATTCCTGATTTTTGCATCATACTGTAGACTTCAGCATATTCAGCATCAGAGCCATTACATATACGGATATCCTTAGGAGTTACTAATTCAGCAACCTCTTTGATCCATTGTCTTAAACCTTCATGCTGAATTTCATTGCTCCATGCACTGGTCATACCATATTCCCTTTGCGTTTTTTGAATTGATCTAGGTGTTCTAAAGCCTTTCCTGTTCCTAAACAAACAGCAAGTAAAGGATGCGGTGCAGTAATTACAGAAAGCCCTGTATTTTTACTTAAAGCCTTATCGAGACCTTTAATTAAAGCCCCTCCACCAGCTAATACCATACCACGTTCAACTAAATCAGCAGAAAGTTCGGGAGGACACTTCTCTAAAGTTAAACGAACGCATTCAATAATTTGTTGGATAGGCTCTGCTAAACATTCACGAATTTCAACAGAGTTAATCCTTTTTGTGATTGGTAATCCTGCAACCTGATCACGACCTCGAACTTCCATTTCAAGCTCATGATCTCCCAAAGGATACGCAGAACCAATAGTGATTTTTATTTCTTCAGCAGTACGCGGGCCAATCATAAGATTGTAAGTACGACGCATGTAATTAATAATACATTCATCGAACTCATCCCCAGCAATACGTAAGGAACGTGACTCTACAATTCCTCCTAGAGAAATGATAGCAATCTCCGTAGTTCCACCACCAATATCAATAATCATACTCGCAGCAGGTTCGTGAACAGGAAGATCCACGCCAATAGCAGCCGCCATAGGCTCCTCTATTAAGATCACTTCCTGAGCTCCAGCATGTAAAGCAGAGTCTTCAACAGCACGCTTTTCCACACCAGTAATCCCCGAAGGTACAGCAATTAAAATTCTAGGTCGGAACATACTACGAGAAGGTGTTACACGTTTGATCAACGCCTTTAACATGCCCTCCGCTATTTCGAAATCTGCAATCACCCCATCTTTCATAGGACGAACAGCCATAATTTTACGCGGAGTTTTTCCCAACATAGCCTTAGCTTTATGGCCAACAGCAAGAACTGTATGCGTTTGAGCATCTACAGCAACTACGGAGGGCTCACTGAGAACAATACCCCGACCACGAACATAAACTAAAGTGTTCGCTGTTCCTAAATCGATACCAACATTGCCAGAAAAAAAGTTGAAAACTTTATCAAAACGGCCTAGAGTCTTGTTGTACAATCGATTAGAAAGATTTTTAATTTTAAATAAGCTTCGATGTGGGCTCATAGCATCATATCTGTAGCAATTCTAGTACTTCTTCCCAAGTCAACTTGGAAACGACTTCATCATCAGAGTTGATCACTTTCTTTACAAGGCTCTTTTTCCTGTTTTGGAGAGTTAGAATTTTTTCCTCAATAGTATTTAACGTAACTAGCTTATACGAAGACACTGAGCGATTCTGCCCTATGCGATGCACCCGATCTGTAGCTTGATTTTCTACAGCAGGATTCCACCACATGTCGTAGTGAATCACCGTGTCCGCACCAACAAGATTTAATCCTGTTCCTCCAGCTTTTAAAGAAATCAAGAAAACTAAAAGTCCTGGATCTTCGTTAAACTGGTTGACTATTTCTAATCTGTTCTTGGTGGAACCGTCTAAATAAACAAAGCGCACGCCACGAGCTTCTAAGTCTTTTTTTATGATGCTTAACATCTTGGTATATTGACTAAAGAGAACGGTTTTATGCCCTGTCTCAACAAGAGAAGAAAGAAGGTCCATAAGCAAATCATACTTTGCAGAATCACCCGGCTCAGGTACATCTTTTGCAAAAATAGCTGGGTGACAACAGATTTGTTTTAGACGGGTAAGTGTTGCAAGAACATGGATATGTATACGATCAAATCCTTCTTGTTTAACTAAACGAGAAAGTTCTTTTTTAGCTGAAGCAGCATAAGAATGGTATAGCTCTTTCTGAGAATCTGTAAGGTGACAATGATATAGAATTTCTGAAACAGGAGGTAAATCTTCCAATACGTCTTCTTTCATACGACGAAGAATGAACGGTGCGACCTTCTTCTTCAAAGCAACCATATTATCGGTCTTATTCCCCATATAGTTGCCTGTGCGGATATATTTTCCAACAAAGCGATCGTAACTGCTTAATAAGCCAGGCATTAAGAAATCGAAAAGGCTCCATAATTCTTCAAGAGAATTTTCAATCGGAGTCCCTGTTAAGATTAATCGATGCCCCGAACGAATCATTTTTACAGATTTTGCATTACGCGTCGTACGGTTCTTAATATGATGAGCTTCGTCTAAAACTACATAGTCAAAGACAAAATCCTTATAAATATCGATGTCTTTTTGCAACAGGTTGTATGAGGTAATGGCAACGTCATAATCTGATAAAGTAGCTAGCTGTCTACGTCTATGAGAAGGGATCCCATCAACTATCATAGTTTTGAATTCGGGATTAAACTTACGGAATTCTTCTTTCCAGTTATATACTAGAGATGTTGGACAGACAATTAGCGAACATCCCTTTCCCTTCTCTAATCTACTTTGTGTAATAGCAATGATCGCTTGTAAGGTTTTCCCAAGGCCCATATCGTCAGCAAGAATGCCATTTAAATGCATTCTTCTAAGACGTTCTAGCCAATGAATTCCTTCTGTTTGATAGCTACGTAATGTAGCTTGTATTTGCTTAGGAATAGCTTGGAAATCAAAAGCAACTTCTCCACGAATTTGCTTTTGTATCTCCGCGAGTTTATCCGTCATTTTAAAATTGACCGGTAAACCTTTGAATAATTCAGGAGAAATCCCTGTTAAACTCCACAAAGGACACTTTTCTACAAAGTCATCAAGAACTTTAAAGCCTATTTCATTAAAAATCTGAATAACTGGAGAAATTTTTTCTAAATCCAAAACTAAAATACATGGAAGTTTTGCAGAACCAGAGGTTCTACCTCTTCGAGGAGTTTTTACATTACGTCCTCGCTTTGGCAACTCAAGGAAACGTTTTTTAGCGCTTATACAATCCCAAAGCAAGTCCAAGCTAATTCCCTTCAGCAAACCATTAACTTTAAGCTCGGCTTCATAAGTATTAATTTCAGAGCTTTCCTTAAAGGAAAGATCAAAGACTGTTTCATCATAAATAAACTGATCAGAAAGAGTCTCAGGACAATTAAACGTTATCCTATGCTGATTATTAGGAATTGTTTCTGTCATAAACTCTACGATTTTCTTTTCACTTTTTACATGAAAAGCACCGTCACGCTCATCATAAATAAAGCCTGAGAAAACCTCTTCTATGATTTTACGTTCTTCAACAAGATTTCTAGCCAAGATTCCGTCGTCACGAATAAATGCACGAATATCTTGGTATTTTAAAGAAAAAGAAGCAGCTGGAATCGCAAGCGAATCATAAATAAAATGTAATTTTGCCTCTAATTCGCCATCTAAATAACTTATGTTACAGACACCACGAACATCTTCAATATAAGGCAGAGTAATAAAGGAGTTTAGAACTTCAACGTTGGAAACTTCAGCGTATTCTTTAAACACAGGAAGAGCATTCTCTCGGAAAGAGCCGAATAGAGCTTCTGGGACAGTAATATCTCGTAGCCTTGAAAAAGAACGTAAATGCGCACGTCGAATTTGGGGTGCGAAGTGATGGTAAACGTTATTATGAATAATTCCGGGAACATTAGATTCTAAAAGAATCGCTTGCTCAGGCTGAAGAGTCTCATCGTCCACTAAGATTAGTGGAGTCATTAACAATGCTTTGTAGGGAGTGTCGAAAAAATCTAAATCAAACTTCATCTTAGCTGGTGAAACCGACCAACATAAAGGTTCTTCAAGGTTCCCACAAAACATTCCTGAAAAACTTTCTTTCTCTCCAGCTTGCCCTCCACCACGATCTGCCATTTGATGTTCATACATTTTTCCTAAAATTACACCTAACGATGTTAATGTAAGATAAGCAGATTTTAATAGTTTTTCTTCAGGAGCTTGGTTCGCATAACGAACATAGCGAATTAACAAATCTATAAGCTTACGGTCAGAAGCATTGAAAGATTGCATTGTGAAAAAGAAACGACGCCCATTAAGGATAATCGGCTCTTGATATAAAACTCCTTCAAGAAAGGTTTTAATATTTGAAATATAAAACGGTTTAGAACGTCCGGGAAGACGTAAAACAAGTTGGAATTCAACATGCTGATTTGGGCGAAATACTTCATCGTTGGCACCAACAAATAAAACAGCAAGTTCTGCAGAATTCTTCTCTAAATATTCTTGAGGGAGGAAAAATGGATTCGCGCTTAATACATTCGCTGCGTGAACGTACTCACTCAAAATTTCTTTTTGATGAGCTCGGTCTTTTCTCTCTTCTTCTCTACTGGCCGCAACAACAAAAGTTTCTTGAAGCTCTTTTTTTACTTCTTCATTTATCTCTTGATTAGTATCTAAGTTGGCTTCTTGAGAATAAGCCACTACCATTTCATTAAAATACTTCTCTAGATAAAACAGTAGTGCCACTATGTGCTGGCAATCATAATTATAAGAGCAATCACAATTAGAATCTATGGTATCAGATTTCGATCGATCAACTTCTATTTCACATTCATATACGTTGTCATATAGGCCTCGAATCTGTGCTCCTATACACACTGATTCTCCGTTCATAGACAGGATTTTCGCATTAATCACAGCTCCTTGGTCAAAAAGTTCCTTGCCATCCTGCAAAATGTTAGCTGTAAAATCCCTTCGTAATTTGCGAAAATTGAGCATTTCTCCTCTAAATTATAGAGTTCTGATTGAATCAGCTTACTTGTACCTGTTTACCCATGCTAAATCAATGAAAAATTTTATCAGGCCTTTTGTCTTGTATTTCAGCCTGTGTTTTTGCACTAACTATTACTACCGTAGTTGACTAGTCATTGATAAAAACTCATCAAATATCTAGAATATCACTTTTCTTGCGGGTGTAGCTCAGTGGTAGAGCGCCACGTTGCCAACGTGAAGGTCGTGAGTTCAAGCCTCATCACCCGCTTTTCCTTCCAGAAAAGCTTCAAAAGGTAGTCTTGTGTCGCGAAATTTTTCTAACGAGCAATTTTCTATTAATTTAGAAGAACAGTCAGGATGTGTTGTTTCTGCTGTAGTAAAAACCACGCCGCAACTCTTAGATAAACTTCATAAACAAGCTATAAAAAAGATAAAGAAAGATGTTGTATTATCAGGATTCCGAAAAGGTAAAGCTCCTGATGAAATTATTGTTTCTCGTTATCCTAGCCAAGCAACAAGAGAATTGAATCAATTATTGATTCAAGCAGCTTACCAAGCTTTATCTACTGTAGGAGATCGCCGACCTCTTTCTCCACAAGCTATCAAATCAACATCTGTAGCAAAAGCAGATCTAGCGGAAGGTGGGCAAGTAGATTTCACTTATGAAGCTTTTCCTGTGATTGCTGATATTTCTTGGGACAAATTATCACTAGCAAAAGAAGCCCCTATAAAAGATATTACTGATGAAGAAATGGAAAAGGGATTACTCAATATCTCTTATTTCTTCGCCACAAAAACCCCTGTAACTCGTCCTTCTCAAGAAGGGGATTTTGTATCCCTATCTCTTTATGTTTCCAAACAAGACGAAGAAAGAACCCCTACAGCAATTTTTGAAAATAAATACTTCAAACTTTGCGAAGAAGAAATGACGGATTCTTTTAAAGCTAAATTTTTAGGTATTTCTGCAGGTCATCGCGTTACAGAGATCATCACCTCTCCTGACATTCAATCATTTTTAAATGGAGATGTTCTAACTTTTACTGTTAATGCAGTCATTGAAGTTGTTGCTCCAGAACTTGATGATGAGAAAGCTCGTCAGTTACAGGCTGAATCTTTAGAAGATCTAAAGAAAAAGCTACGCATTCAATTAGAAAATCAAGCAAAAGATAAACAGCATCAACAACGCTTTACTGAAGCAGAAAATGCTCTAGCAAATATTATAGATTTTGATCTTCCAACATCTATGTTAGAAGATCGTTTAGCCACGCTAACGAGAGAAAAATTACTCAATGCTCGTTTGATTCAATATTGTTCTGATGAAGAATTAGAAGATAAAAAATCAGATTTATTACAAGAAGCGGAAGCAGAAGCTAAAAAAACTTTAAAATTATTTTTCTTGGCAAACAAGATTTTCACAGATGAAAAGCTTGTGATTAGCCGTGAAGAACTTCAATATATGATGGATGTATGTTCTAGAGAGCGTTACGGCATGCAACCTCCTCGAGATATATCTAACGAAGCTTTGCAAGAACTCGTGATGGCAGCTCGCGATCGTCTAACTTACCATAAAGCCATGGAAACAGTTCTATCCAAAGCAAAAGAATTAGCGACAGCACCCTCTGCATAATTTAGCTAGAGGAAAACACTTGACCCAAGAAAGTCTTAAACATAGAATTCAACATTTTAATGCGTAGGCTTATTTCCAGGCAAAAAAGCATAAAAAATGAATTATGTGTATTGTTGGAATTGCTTTTGCGCATCCTATATATATGCGGGAAAGAAACTATTTTGAGAGGAAATGCAAATGACATTGGTGCCTTATGTGGTCGAGGATACAGGTCGTGGCGAACGCGCCATGGATATTTACTCGCGTCTTTTAAAAGATCGCATTGTAATGATTGGCCAAGAGATTACAGAACCTCTCGCGAATACTGTCATTGCCCAATTACTTTTCCTAATGTCTGAAGATCCTAAAAAAGATATTAAAGTTTTCATTAACTCTCCTGGCGGATATATCACAGCAGGACTAGCTATTTATGATACTATTCGTTTCTTAGGTTGCGATGTAAATACTTATTGCATAGGTCAAGCCGCTTCTATGGGAGCTCTATTACTTTCTGCAGGAACTAAAGGTAAGCGTTATGCTTTACCTCATAGTCGAATGATGATTCACCAACCTTCCGGCGGGATTATAGGAACTTCTGCAGATATTCAGCTACAAGCTGCTGAAATCTTAACACTGAAAAAGCACCTCGCTAACATTCTTTCCGAATGTACAGGACAACCTGTAGAAAAAATCATAGAAGATTCTGAGAGAGATTTCTTTATGGGTGCTGAGGATGCTATCTCGTATGGTCTAATTGATAAAGTGGTCTCTTCAGCAAAAGACACGAAAGATAAGGATACTATCTCCTAGAGAGTCGTTATGAACAAAAAAAATCTCACCATTTGCTCTTTTTGTGGGCGTTCTGAAAAAGATGTAGAAAAACTGATAGCAGGTCCATCTGTCTATATTTGTGATTACTGCATTAAGTTATGCTCAGGGATTTTAGATAAGAAACCTACATCGACTCCATCATCAGGGACACCCACAGAAACTACGCCTCAGCATCCAGATCTTCAAGTTCTTACTCCAAAAGAAATCAAAAAACATATCGATAAATATGTTGTAGGACAGGAAAGAGCAAAAAAAACCATAGCGGTAGCCGTATATAATCATTACAAACGCATACGTGCTTTATTAAACAATAAACACGTAAGCTATGGAAAATCTAATGTTTTACTCTTGGGCCCTACAGGATCAGGGAAAACCCTTATTGCTAAAACCTTAGCAAAAATTTTAGATGTGCCATTTACAATCGCTGATGCGACAACCCTTACCGAAGCCGGTTATGTCGGTGAAGATGTGGAAAACATTGTTTTAAGATTATTGCAAGCCGCTGATTACGACGTCGCTAGGGCAGAACGTGGAATTATCTATATTGATGAAATCGATAAAATTGGTAGAACTACAGCTAACGTTTCTATTACTCGTGACGTTTCCGGTGAAGGCGTCCAACAAGCTCTATTAAAAATTATAGAAGGCACTACTGCTAATGTTCCCCCTAAAGGAGGACGTAAACATCCTAATCAAGAATATATCCGTGTAAATACTGAAAATATTCTTTTCATTGTCGGCGGCGCCTTTGTTAATTTAGATAAGATTATTGCCAAACGTTTAGGGAAAACCACAATCGGATTTTCTGATGATTTAGGAGATTTCTCACAGGAAGATCGAGATCATTTACTTACTAAGGTAGAAACAGAAGATCTCATTGGCTTTGGTATGATCCCTGAATTCGTTGGTCGATTCAACTGTATTGTTAACTGTGAAGAGCTCTCTTTGGACGAACTTGTCGCGATTCTTACTGAACCTACAAATGCAATTGTAAAACAGTATATCGAGCTATTTTCAGAAGAAAATGTGAAGTTGATATTCGAAAAAGATGCTCTGTATGCTATAGCAAAAAAAGCTAAGCTGGCAAAAACTGGCGCCCGCGCTTTAGGTATGATCTTGGAAAATCTACTCAGAGATTTGATGTTTGAGATTCCTTCCGATCCTACAGTAGAGGCGATAAGGATTCAAGAAGACACAATCTTAGAGAATAAAGCACCAGTGATTATCAGGAGAGCTCCAGAAGCTATAGCTTAAATTTCTTCTCTTCTTTATTTAGGGATGTAATGACAACGATCGCCCTAGAAGCTGCAAAAAAAATTCTCTTGAAATTGCGTAATGCAGGTTATCAAGCATACTTTGTTGGAGGTTGCGTTCGCGATATGCTCATGGGCAAACCCATAGAAGAGATTGATATTGCAACCAGCGCATCCCCTGTCATCGTTTCCACTATTTTTACTGATACTTTAGCACTAGGTGCTGCCTTCGGTATTATCGTCGTTAAAGAAGACAACCGGCTATTTGAAGTGGCTACATTCCGTAGTGATGAAAATTATGAGGATGGACGTCATCCCGAACGTGTTGTATTCTCATCAATGAAAGAAGACGCTCTACGTCGAGATTTTACAATAAATGGGATGTATTATGATCCTTTCGAAGAAAAACTCTTTGATCTTGTTGAAGGAAGAAGGGATCTTGAAAAACGCGTCGTCCGTGCCATCGGTCATCCTAAATTACGTTTTGCCGAAGATAAACTCCGTATACTACGAGCTATACGTTTTAGCTCTTCATTAGGTTTTGCTCTAGACCCAGCTACAGAACGCGCTATTATTAAGGAAGCCCCCACCCTAGTAAATTCCGTATCTCCAGAAAGAATCTGGCAGGAACTAAGGAAAATGCTAAAAAACCGTCCCTACGAAGCCCTATCCTTATTGATAAAGCTAAAAATCATTACTGTTATCTTCCCTGAGCTTCGCGATGTTCCTCCTAGTTTATTACGAACAAACATCGAATTTGCTAAAAGAATCAGTCCAATAAAATTTCCTGAGATTTGCTTTCTACTCCCCCTATTTCAAGGGGTTAGTGAAGAAGCCGCTTGCGTAGCATTCACGCGTTTACGGGTGTCAAATAAAGATTTAAAACTTTTACAACTTTGGTACCAAGCTCTTCCACAATTCCAAAACATCAGTAATAATCGTGTTTTTTGGGCACATTTTTTAGCCTCACCAACAGCCCATCTATTTCTATCTCTGTTTTCAGCGACCCAAAAAGATCCTTCTAAACAGCAGCATTTCATCGCTCGCGTTCAAGAATTAGAAATACGCTTAGAACAATTCATTTTAAGAATCAAAACTTCTACACCCTTGGTTTCTGCTCCAGACCTTATTTCTAGAGGGATTACACCAGGTAGACTACTTGGAGATCTTTTAAGAGAAGCTGAGATACTATCTATAGAAAACGAATGTCATGACAAAGAAAAAATTTTATTACTCCTGAAGGAAAAAGGCTTCTGGAAGTAAGATTTATCTTAAAATAAACTTTTCCCTTAAACACTCAATCGATTTTATTTCTTTAGATTTAATTTTTTAGCTTTTATCATTTTCTTTGTAATTATTCAAAACTGAGATTAATTGGCTTATCATGCTACGGATTGCTATCTTAGGAAGACCCAACGTTGGGAAATCTTCTCTTTTCAATCGCATGTGCAAACGATCTTTGGCTATTGTTAACTCCCAAGAAGGGACCACACGAGATCGCCTATACGGGGAGATACGTGGATGGAGCATCCCTGTACAAGTAATCGATACTGGGGGAGTTGATAAAGATTCCGAAGACCACTTTCAAAAGCACATCTACAAGCAAGCTCTAGCGGGTGCTAATGAAGCGGATATTTTGCTTCTTGTTGTTGATATTCGCTGTGGAATTACAGAACAAGACGCTGAACTTGCTAAGTTACTTCTTCCTTTAAACAAGCCTCTTATTCTTGTCGCGAATAAAGCAGATACTTTTAAAGATGAACATCGCATTCATGAATTATATAAAATAGGAATCTCTGAGATTTTTACTGTATCAGCAAGTCACGATAAACATATTGATAAACTTTTAGATAGAATTAAAACTCTTGGTAATGTTCCTGAACTTGTAGAAGAGTTTCCAGAAGAAGAGCTTGAAGAAGAAGCAGTCCCTTCGATTGAGACGTTATCCGAAGAACCCCTATTAGACTACGAAGAAGAAGAAATCCCTTTCCCCGGAGCATCGGCAACAAATAAACCTTTAAAAATTGCTCTCATTGGTCGTCCTAACGTAGGCAAGTCCTCTATCATTAATGGATTATTAAATGAAGAGCGCTGCATCATCGACAATATACCAGGAACAACTCGCGATAACGTCGACATTCTATATTCTCATAATGATCGTTCGTATTTATTCATAGATACTGCCGGTCTAAGAAAAATGAAAAGCGTAAAAAATTCTATAGAATGGATATCTTCGTCTAGAACAGAAAAAGCCATAGCACGCGCAGACGTTTGCTTATTAGTTATCGATGCCATGCATCACCTATCTTCTTACGATAAACGTATTCTTTCTTTGATATCTAAACACAAGAAACCCCATATCATCCTTGTTAACAAATGGGATTTGATTGAGGCGGTGCGTATGGAGCATTACATCCGAGACTTACGCGCCACCGATGTTTATATCGGTCAATCTAGAATTCTTTGCATATCTGCAGCAACAAAACGTAATCTACGACATATCTTTTCATCTATCGATGAACTCTATGAAACAGTATCCAGTAAAGTCCCTACACCCGTCGTTAATAAAACACTGGCCTCAGCACTACAAAGGCATCATCCTCAAGTAATTAATGGAAGAAGATTGCGTGTTTACTATGCCATTCATAAGACAGCCACACCTTTCCAATTCTTATTATTTATTAATGCAAAATCGTTACTAACTAAACATTATGAGTGTTATTTAAAAAACACTTTAAAATCATCTTTTAATTTATACGGGATACCTTTTGATTTAGAATTCAAAGAAAAAACGAAAAGAACAAATTAATTTGTTTAAAAAATGAAATATTATTATTACAAAAATAATAATAACAAATTAATTATTTCTTGGAGACTTTAACCATGAACCATGATCATTATGATGCATCAGAAGCTGATTACCACCACTCACTCGATGAGCTCCTTTACCAATCAGAAGAAGCTTTCTCTTTGGATAAATACCAAGAAACTGGAGTTTATGTTGAAGAAGACAAGGAGAATGGTGATCTCCTTATAGTTCTTGGAGAATCCATTCTAAAAGGTGTCATACGCCAATTCTATATTAGTGATGATAATCATGCTTATACGCGTAGTTGTCTGACAGGAGACTGGGAGTTATGGTTTAATATCCCTCCAAAAACAATAGAAAGCAAAACTTATGACTTCAACTCTCTATTAGAATCCGATTTTCTTCTTACTACAAATGTAGAAACATTTGTAAACGCTCCCGAAGATTTCCCAAAGGGATCGGAGTCCTTAAATAATATCATTATTTGTATGACAACTCGTAATCGAGATCATCACGTACAGTTTCTGATTGGGGATAACCACAGAACATTTTGGATACGCCACCATGATGCAAATACATGGTCCGAGTGGTCCACATTTATTTAAAATCGTAAATTAGAGCAGGAAAAGGCTGGAAGCTAGCCCAGCCCTAAAAGCTTTTTTATTCGTCGTCAGAATCATTGATAACAGTTAATTCCATAGGACCGAAGTTCTCATCATTTTGGAATGATGTAGCAACAACAGGAATAACATTTTGAGGACGCTGTTCTCTAGTCATAGTTAACTCTAGACGGAATAGATGTTTCACAATAGCGATACGAATATCCCGGACAAGGCTTTCAAATAGTAAGAATGATTCGTGTTTAAATTCAATTAAAGGATCTTTCTGACCCACAGTACGTAAACCTACTTCACTACGGAGTAAATCCATGTCCACAAGATGAATTTTCCATTGTTCATCGATATGCATAATCATTACTGAGCGTATAATATCTTTACAGATACCATTAGCATCAACATCATTTCCAGCAGCTGTAGTAATTTCGTCTACCATAGAAGAAAACTTATTCTGGAAAACCCCAATCAAATCATCTGCAACTTTTTCTGCAATAGCATCTAAAGTGTTTAACCTACGCAATTCCTCAAGATTTAACTTCAGAGGGAAAGAGTAGTTCATCCATTCTTCTAGAGTAGGGAGAGAGTGACCTGTGGGATGATTACGACTCGTGATCAATGAAGCTATCATCAATGACACATGATATATCGATTCCTTAGCTAAGGCAAAGATATCCTCAGAACGTATAACTTCGTTACGAAAACCATAAATAGTCTGTCTCTGCCTATTCATAACATCGTCATACTCAAGAGTATGTTTTCGAATTGTATAGTTTCTTGCTTCAACACGTTTTTGAGCAGTCTCAATTAGCTTGTTAAACATAGGATCCGACATGGCCTCTCCCTCAGGAGGACGGAAATGTCGAATCAATGCGTTTAATTTTGGCGAAGCAAATAAACGCATCAGACGATCTTCAAAAGATAAGAAGAACTTAGCAGCGCCAGGATCCCCTAAACGTGCGCAACGTCCACGTAATTGCCTATCAATACGTCGAGACTGATGGCGACTTGTACCGATAACATGAAGACCACCAACAACTACAGCTTCCTGATCTAGCTTGATATCTGTACCACGACCTGCCATATTTGTAGCAACAGTAACAGCACCTAGCTTCCCAGCTGCAGCAATAATCTCCGCTTCTTGAGCATGATTTTTTGCATTTAAAACTGTATGATTTATACGATTTTGTTTCAAAATACGAGACAGCTTCTCAGAGACCTCAACAGATTCTGTACCTATGAGAATAGGATTCCCGTCTTTATGTATACGAGCAATTTCATTAACAATCGCATGATACTTCTCACGCTCTGTCATATAAAATTCATCGTTATGATCTACACGTAAACATGTTTTAAATGTAGGCACTTGGAGAACATATAGATTATAAATTTCTTTAAATTCTTTGGACTCGGTAATTGCCGTCCCAGTCATACCTGCAAGTTTTTCGTAAAGACGGAAGAAATTCTGCAAAGTTACTGTCGCAAAAGTTTGTGATTCCTTACGGATAGTCACATGTTCTTTTGCTTCTATTGCTTGATGAAGACCTTCGGAAAAACGACGGCCTGGTTGTGGACGACCTGTATGTTCATCAATAATGACAATTTGATCATCACGGACAATGTAGTCCACATCACGTTCCATAAGCAATTGTGCTCTCAACAGCTGTCTCAAACCATGAGCTCGAGCTTTTCTTTGAGTGTCTTCTTCAGAAACGGCAATTTTTCTATTAATTTTATCTGTTGGAGAAAGAGATTCATCACTATCTATTAGAGCGTATTCGTGTCCCATATCCATCATGACGAAATCTTCGGCAGAGCCTCCGGCCCTATCAACCCACTGTTGCATGCCACGATCTGTCAATTCAAAATCATTATTGTGCTCATCAACAATGATATAAAGTTGAGATAGTTTTTCAATACTCTCTTCTTTATTTTGTTCAGCGTGATAATAAGTATCCCACTTATCAATCATAGCTCGCAAATCGGGGTGTTCGCGTACTCTACGCAAAACACGATTTAAAGGCATACCCTTACTAACTAGCCATAAACTCCGGCAAAATTCAGAAATACCTTCGATAACTTTTTTATCCTTAGGAAGGATATCCATATCCAAGAACAGTTCTAATCCTCGTCTAGCATCAAGAGCTAATTGATTACATAGTTCTCTTTGTAATTGCACTAGTTCAGCAACTTTATCCTTAAGTTCGAAATAAACAGGATTATGTTTTTCTCCAGGCCCGGAAATAATTAAAGGAGTTCTTGCTTCATCAATTAGAATAGAATCCACTTCATCAATAATAGCAAAATAGAATCCCCGACCTACCTGCTCATCAACAGAAGTTGCTATAGAATTATCTCTGAGATAATCGAACCCAAATTCTGAGGCTGTACCATAGACAACATCACAACGATAGATTTCCTTTCGTTTTTCTAAAGGCGAGCCGGATATCAATACTCCGGTAGTTAGACCTAACCAACGCAATATGGAGCCAACCCATTCACAGTCTCTTTGAGCAAGATAATCGTTAACTGTGACCAAATGCACAGGCTTCCCTGTTAAAGCATTTAAATACAGAGGCATAACTGCGGTAAGAGTTTTTCCTTCGCCTGTCTGCATCTCAGTAATAAAGCCCTTGTGCATAGCTATAGCACCGAGAACCTGAACATCATAAGGAACCATGTCCCAATTCTGATGATAACCGGAAACTTCTACAGGAGTTCCTGTCAAACGTCTACATACATTTTTAACAACAGCATAAGCTTCAGGAAGCATATCATCTAAGGATTCGCCCTCCTGATAGCGCTTTTTTAACTCTACTGTTTTATTACGCAACTCCTCATCAGACAAAGGAGCGAGCATCTCATCATAGAGATTTACCTTATCCACAAGTTTTTGAAATTTTTTTAAGGTACGCTCTTGAGAAGATCCAAAGAAACGTTTAAGAAAATCTAACATACATCGCTTAATTCAATATAATTGCTTGGAAAATACTCTATTAATTCCTACGAAAACTCATCTGTCAATACCATACTCGATTCTGATGAATAAAAGGAACAAAAGTTCCCGCTTACATTCTTCTTTCTCCTGAACAGGAGGGAAAAAACTTCTACCATAAAGACAGAGAATGAAAAAAAGAATTTAAGCAGCAAGTAGTGTATCTACTTCCACAATATGCTGATGATTCAAAGGTAGTTTCTGGCGTAAATTACGCATAATTTGCGAGCGACGCTTCTTTTGCTGCAAAGAAACATCTTGAGCTGATAGAAATGCTTGTATTTCATAAGCAGCGTCGAAATTCCCTGCGCGAGCCTCGCAGGCACTTAATAGTTCTAAAGTTTCTGAGGAATGATTTAGTTGGAGAGCTTTCTTTGCATACTCTAAACCAGTCTCTGCTGTCACTATTGAGGCGTATCCAACTCCTGCAAGCCAAGCTAACGCTTTACATGCTGTAGGACAATCAGGGAATTTCTGAATTACTTTGAGATACATCTTTTCAGCAGCAGAATATTTCTTTAAGCAACATAAACTAAATCCATAACCTAAACCACATTGCCGATCTTCAGCATATGTGCTGCATTGAAATGCTAAATTCCAGCAATGTTCTGCTAAAGGATAGTCATTTTGATCCATAGCTGCCAAAGCCGCATGTTTCATTAACAAAGCATCTCCTCGAGACCACAAATCACTACTTTGATAAATAAGCAACGCTTTTTTCGATTGCCCTTGTTTTTGTTCACACAAACCGATGTTAAATAAAGACTCTTCTCTATAATTGGGTTCAGACAACAATTTACGAAACAACTTTCCCGCCTCAATATAATTACCACAAATACGAGAAGAATGGGCTAAGTTATAGGTAACTTTCAAAGGACACGGGCCTAAGGCATATGCGCGATTATAAAATTCTATAGCATCTTGATAACGTTTTGAGATGAAATAAATATCTCCAACAGTAATGTAAGTTTCTTGATGGGAGAGAGGAGAAATCCAGGGCTCAATAACACTACAAGCAGCATTCAAATGCCCTAAATTCACCAAAGCAGATGCATACTTCGCAGCATCCTGTTCTTCGAATATATCTTTCGAAATTAATGAAAAGGCTTGGCAAGATTCTTTATATGCCCCATGACGATAAGCTTTATAAGCAATCTCCAGTAAAAATTGAGGCCCTCGCAAATTCAATTTTTGTGCCTCGGCTAATAGCTGTTCTACCTCATCAAAACGATTCATACCTCGAAGAATACGCATGTAATCAAATAGACACTGACGACGGTAGCAACGTTTTTTTAAAATAGGCAGGAGCTTTTGTTCAGCAACAGACCATTCTTTCAGTTCCATACTTAAATGAACTTCTCGAATAACCTGCGCCGCGTAGCGACGGAAACGGGAAATGTGACAATAGACTTTAAACACTAAAGCTATTGTCAAACTTGCAACTAAAGCCCACAGGATGACTAGCCACATAATTCGCCAATTTTCACTTTTCTCTCTCTTTGCAATACCAAAAAAAAACCTTTAAAGTCTTTAAAATTATTCTCTCAAAGAACATCCCAAAGATTGCCCCATCAGGCAACGTGTTTCTAATCCCATCCGTGAGTTCTTCAATAAGTCCGCATCAAACTGAACAAATCCTGGTTCAAACAATACAATAACAGTGGAACCTCCAATTTCAAAAAAACCCTTCTCATCACCCTTAGAATACTTTTCTCCAGGTATGTAGGTTTGAATAATAGAGCCGACATTCAATGCCCCTACTTCTAAATAGAGCACATCACCGAACGCCTCTGTTTTAAGCTCTGTTAGCGTACGTTTGTTTTCACAAAAAACATTAAAATTATCCTTCAATGCCATCGGATGCACAGAAAATAAATAACCGTTGATATTATGCGTTGGTCCCGCCAAACAATCGACAGGAAAATGAAAACGGTGATAATCAAAAAGAGCTAACCGAGCAAAGACCACACTCCCAGATGCGTACTTCTCGACAAGCTTGGGGTCACCCAAAAGTTTCGAAAGAGAGAATCGTTTGGATTTAACAACAAATTCTCCAAATTCAGACACGTTTGGATAAATAAGATACGCCCCATCAACAGGTGTCACACAAATATTATTCCCTTGAGCAACCGGCCGCGCTTCCGGACGCAGCTCTCTAGTAAAAAAATCATTGAAAGAAGAGAATTCTGCTATAGATTTTTTGAACTCTTTTGCACAGATATGGTTTCTCTTTATAAATCCTGGAATCTTTTTACGCGTCCAGGAACGTTTTTGAATCCAACCATAAAGACGCGACAAAAATGGAGACCTTGACAATAGTGTGGGTACCCATTTCCCTAATCTAGAAGTATATAGAAATGTCATAGTCTTTTCATAACACACGGATTCTGCCACTCTTTGATTAGTTAAGCGATCAATATACTGCAGTTTCTTCACTTGTCCTCGATCTGAAGATCAAAACAGGCGACTATAAAAAGTTATTAAAAATATTCCAAACTAATTAAATAGAAATCGTTAAAAAACCTACATTCATCTTTAATGGGAAACCTGATATTCTACCTCTCAAGTTAGTTCCATTTTCATCCGTTTTTCATGATTAAAAATGACACTATTGCTGCTATAGCCACCCCTCCAGGAGAGGGAAGCATCGCTATTGTTCGTATATCCGGCCCCGAAGCTATTCAAATCACAGATAAAATATTCTCAGGATCTGTATCATCCTTTTCCTCACATACTGCTCATTTAGGAACAGTAAGTCATAATGACCAGCAAATTGATCAGGTGCTTTTATTAATTATGCGAGCTCCGCGTTCATTTACTGGAGAAGATGTTATCGAACTGCAATGTCATGGTGGTTATTTTTCTTGTTCTCAAATCTTAGAAGCTTTGGTATCCGAAGGAGCTCGACCTGCACTTCCTGGAGAATTTTCTCAACGAGCTTTTCTAAATGGAAAAATAGATCTCATCCAAGCAGAAGCAATTCAAAATATTATTGCGGCCGATAATTTAGACGCCTTTCATATTGCTCAGAATCATTTTCAAGGACATTTTTCCAAAAAAATGCAGTTTATTTCTTCGTTGATCATCGAATCCTTGGCTTTTATTGAGGTTCTCGCAGATTTCCCAGAGGAAGAACAGCCTGATATGGATGTTCCTGACAATCGATTAAGCAAAGCCATACTGATTATTGAGGATCTTATCTCAAGTTTCGATGAAGGCCGCCGACTCTCCCAAGGAACGAGTATTGTTCTTGCGGGACATCCTAATGCAGGAAAATCTTCTCTTCTTAATACGCTAACTAATAAAAATCGCGCTATTGTTACCGATATTCCTGGAACTACAAGGGATATATTAGAAGAAAATTGGCTGCTGCAAGGGAAACGTATTCGCCTCATAGATTCCGCAGGACAACGAGAAACAGATAATCCTGTTGAGCAAGAGGGTATAGAACGCGCTATTTCTGCTATGGAACAAGCTGAGGGGATACTCTGGGTTATGGATGTTACACAACCTCAACCTGATCTCCCAAAAATTTTATTTCAAAAACCTACCCTCCTTCTTTGGAATAAATCTGATCTCGCATCACCACCACAAATCGACACTTCTCTACCCCAACTAGCTGTTTCCGCAAAGACAGGGGAGGGAATTTTCGAGCTCAAACAATTTATCCAAAAATGGATGCAACAACAACAGTTGGGAAAGAATGCAAAAGTCTTTCTTGTTTCTTCTCGACATCATACAATATTACAACAGATGCATGCGTACTTACTCTCAGCAAAAGAAGGATTACAAACCCAACTCCCTCCCGAACTTGTTGCTCTAGAGCTCAGACAAGCCCTGCAAGCTACTGGGAACCTTTCCGGATCTGAAATTAATGAAACAATATTGGGAGAAATTTTTAGCAGGTTTTGTATTGGAAAATAAAATACATATTAAAAATTTTATTATTTCTACTTTAAACGAATTCTTTCCTAATCCAAAACCATCTTTAACTGAATGGAAAACTCCATTTCAACTACTTGTTGCTATTTTGCTTTCAGGAAACTCTACCGACAAGGCTGTGAATTCTGTGACACCGAAATTATTTGCCTCAGCCCCTGATGCGCAAGCATTATCACGACTTCCCTTAGAGGAATTATATTTAATTATTTTGCCTTGTGGTCTTGGCAAAAGAAAGGCTGAATACTTACATAATCTATCAAAGATCCTGTTAGAAAAATACCGCGGCGAACCTCCGGCTTCTTTAGAATTGTTAACCAAACTACCTGGAGTAGGAAGAAAAACCGCTTCAGTCTTTTTGGGAATTATTTACGATATACCAACGTTTCCAGTAGACACACATATTTTGAGACTATCCCAACGTTGGGGCATTTCTAATAAGCGTAGTCCTTCAGCAGCAGAAAAAGACCTTGTACTTTTCTTCGGGAATATGAACTCTCCCAAACTTCACTTACAACTTATCTATTACGCCAGAAATTACTGCCCAGCTCTCTATCATGATGTAAATAAATGCAGAATATGTTGGCACTTAAGTAATTCCTGCAAAAAGAACGTTAAACCCCTTAAGAAATAAAGGCTTCTGTTTATTAAAACAGAAACGGTTCCACATAAAGCTTTCTCTCTGTATATATCGAGAATGAAATTTACTTTGCTTTCTAACGGAGAAATCTTTTAAACTGGGCAACTACTTACTACTTCGATATCGCAATTTTTTAATATAATGAATAAAAACGCTTCTAATAGGGTTAGTTCTAAAAAAGAGCTCTCTGTTTGGTCGATCGGAGGATCTATTTTTGCTATGTTCTTTGGAGCAGGCAATATAGTGTTTCCTTTAGCCCTGGGTTATCACTACCACTCACATCCCTGGTTCGCCTGTTTTGGAATGATGCTTACCGCGGTTTGTGTCCCCCTATTAGGTTTATTTAGTATGCTGCTGTATTCCGGAGATTATAAAAATTTTTTCTACTCTATTGGGAAAATCCCTGGAATGGTTTTCATTATAGCAATTTTATGCTTGATAGGTCCTTTCGGAGGAATTCCTAGAGCAATTGCTGTATCACATTCAACTTTAGCGTCTTTATCAGATTCAAAAACAACACTACTGCCTAATCTTCCTATTTTCAGTTTGATTTGTTGTGTTTTGATTTATCTATTTGCATGCAAACTTAGTAAACTTATCCAGTGGCTGGGATCTGTATTTTTCCCAATTATGTTAATCACCCTACTTTGGATAATCTTTAAGGGGTTAACTATTCCTGCAAATCCAAGTTTTTTGGAATCTGCGAATCCCCAACAAGCTTGGTTAGCTGGGATTACAGAAGGTTTCAATACTATGGACCTTCTTGCAGCCTTCTTCTTCTGCTCCATTGTATTAATTTCTATACGACAAATGATAGCAAATGGAGATGCTGATGACGAAACACCTTTAAACTTTCAAAAAATCAATAAAAAAGACAAACGCACTTTAGGTTTAGCTTTTGCTTTAGCAGCAGCACTTCTTGGATTAATTTATTTAGGATTTGCCCTATGTGCTTCTAGACACGCAGGTTTACTAACTCATGTAGGTAAGGGACAAATTCTAGGAAGAATTTCTGCTATTGCTCTTGGGCCAAATAGTTTATTGACTGGTGTATGTGTGTTTGTTGCTTGCTTGACAACAGAGATTGCTTTAGTTGGGATTGTTGCTGACTTTTTAGCTCGCATCATCTCATCAAAAAGAATGACGTATTCTAATGCAGTAATTTTCACTCTGATACCCTCGTATCTAATTTCTATTTTAAACTTCGAAAATATCAGTCTCCTTCTATTGCCCCTACTACAGCTAAGTTACCCTGCATTAATCGCTTTGACTTGCGGAAGTATTGCTTATAAGTTGTGGAATTTCCGACACGTCCAAGCTTTGTTTTATTTAACCCTCTCTCTTACAATCGTTCTGCGATTGGTAAGTTGAGATAACGCTTATATTTGCTAACTAGCATAACGTTATGGTTTTAAACGCTTTAGCTGGCTTTCGTCAAACAGCGATGGATTATCTCGCTACGAATCGCCAAAACATCGCTTTAGATTTTTCTGGAGATTGTTACAGCATCCGCATCCCTGATGAAGATTCTCCTGATGGGAATTGGGTCAGCACACTAAAATTTAGTGGTATTGACAATCTAACTTTTGCCTCTTGTAGCTGTCCTGATGGGGATTGTTGCGTTCATTTAATGACCGCATTTTTCTCAGCTTATGATGCTCATGGGTGGCTGCCTCTACATCATAAATTTGACATATCTTTTTGGTATGCTTTGTTTTGGAAGTTGTTTATAGAGGAAGCCAAACTAAATGCTCATGGTGATAGACACTATTCTATAACATCTTCTCATGCAACATTAGAGATTTCTGCGTTGTCTCCGGAAGCTTTTACAGAATGGTTGGCTATCATTCATCAAACTCCAGAACCTAAAACTTATACTGAAAAAACTTTCCCTCAGTCTGTTCTGTATCGCATAGCAAAACGCTTTTTCTTTTTTTCTGAAGCAGGTGCTCGCCTAGATCTTATTGAAAATAGCCAAGGATTTCCTACACATTTTGCAATGCAATGGGAAGGAATCTCTTTGAAAGGAGAAATTTTAGATTTTGCAACTTTAGAAGATCTATTCCCAAAGATTAATTTCTCTCAAACATCTCTTTCAGGGAATTATAATGATTTTTCTGTAACAGCAGTACGCGTTGCCCCCGAAGAATCTAAAATATACTTCACTATCACATCTATCGCACAAGACTATAAAAATCAGCCTATAACTACAATTGGTTCCGTTGGTTATATAACAGGCTCCCAACAAGTTATCCTTACTTCCCAAGAAACCTTCGTTTCTATTTATGTTATATCCTTACTTCCTGAAAATCTGAAAAAACAAATATTATCCTTACTGCACTATGATTCTGAAGAACGCCCAATCCGTTACTCTATTTATTTTTTAAGGGATTCTTCTATTTCTTTTTCAGCATATCTAGATACCCCTAGGGACCTGGAGAACGGAAAATTAATTTATCCCGACTTTTGTTATGTTCCCGAAAGAGGATTATTTACAGTAACAGGATTACTCTCTTCTCAAATCTCATTCGTTGTTAAAGTAGATCAGGTGGAGGAGTTTTTAGGTAATGAGGGTTTATTAATTCGTGAGCCAGGATTTGAAGTATTCACAGATCGTGTTCCCGAGGGTCAATTAACGTATAATATTACACAACAAGGTGTTTTACTATTCCATTACAACACTGGTGATCCTGCAGCTATAGATATTCACTATGGTCCTTGGACATATTATTCTGGACAAGGATTCTTCCTACAAAGAAAAGCTGATCTAGAAATTCAGGATGGTTTGATTGTAGAAGCTAATCAAATTCCTAGTTTCATTATGAAACACGAAGTCGTTTTAAGAACGATCCAGAATTTCTTTGCTCCCACACCACCTCTGAAGAATCTTTTCTTCGAAGTACACAAAGAAACGAAAGGCTCGGGATTATATTTAAAACCTATATTTCAAGGTTTAGAAGAAGAAAATTGCCGACTATTTGGAGTGTTTCTTTATCGAGAAAATCTTGGATTTAACTTGCTCCCCACTCCTTTACAATCATTATGCTCCCTACCTAAAAAAATTCCTCCTGAGCAAGTTCCAGAGTTTATAAATCAAAACTTCCATAATGATAAGCTTGTTTTTGCAGATCCACAGCTTTGCCCTCCGGAAACATTCGAGCTTGTCATATTAGCTATAACACGCCCCCACCCGTCATCACCTTTACATCTACATTTAGAACTTAAAACAAACATCGGTTCTATACCATTAGGAATTGTGCTACAAGCATTGAGAAACAAAAAAGCTTTCGCTTTTACTAAAGCTGGATTTTTAAATTTTCAGCACTGCCTATTCCAATTCTTAAAACAATTCATCTCTGCTCAAAAATGTCTAATTTCTGAAAATACTGTAATTGCTACGGTTACTGATATTTTCAAATTAGATGCTTTAGCACCACTGTCTACTCATGAAAAAGTTAACGCAAGTACATCCGATCTAGCGTTTTTCTCTCAGCTTAAAGCAGCTTGTTTGCCGCCTATCCCACAAAGTCTATTTTCTACAGACCATAAATTACGCCCGTATCAAAATAGCGGCTTATTATGGTTATGGTTCTTGTATAACCATCGTTTATCTGGACTACTTTGTGACGAGATGGGGTTAGGGAAAACTCACCAAGCTACAGCATTATTAGATATTGTTTTCCAATCTGCAGAACCTACAGAACGACCTAAGTTCCTTGTTGTTTGTCCAACCAGCGTATTGCCTCATTGGGAACACACATTAGCAACACATCTGCCTACAGTAAGTATTTTTGCTTTTCATGGTCCTAATAAACCAGAACTCCTCCCCCCTACTGACGTAATTATTACTTCATATGGAACCCTAAGACAAAATTACGCTAAGTTTTACAAGATTTCATTCACGGTAACGGTATTTGATGAAATCCATATGGCAAAAAATAAAAATAGCCAAATTCATAAAATCCTCTGTAGATTAGATTCTCAAATGAAATTGGGATTAACAGGGACTCCTATAGAAAATAACCTTCTTGAATTCAAAGGTCTTTTAGACATTATCCTTCCTAATTATCTCCCGTCAGACGCTTTATTTAAGAAGCTATTTACGAAAAAAAATACTGCGGAAATAGATGATGAGATTATTCCATCACAAGATCTATTACTCAAATTAACTCGGCCCTTCATCTTAAGAAGAACAAAAAAACTTGTTCTTCCAGAACTTCCTGAAAAAGTAGAGTCGATAATTCCTTGTACCTTATCTCCAGAACAGAAAAAGCTCTATCTATCTACATTAAAAAGAGAAAAAGCGCAGATTCAACAATTGGAATCTCCGGAAGAACAGACAGTCAACTATCTCCATGTATTTGCCTTATTGAATCATCTCAAACAAATCTGCAACCATCCAGCAATCTTCTTTAAAAATCCTGACAAATACCGAGAACACGAATCTGGAAAATGGGAAGCTTTTGTTCGACTTCTTCATGAGTCATTGTCCTCAGGATATAAGGTTGTTGTCTTCTCACAATACATTCATATGATTCGTATTATTATGTTATATCTAGAAGAGATTGGCGTAAAATATGCCTCTATTCAAGGAAAATCCTTAAATAGAAAAGAAGAGATAGAATATTTTACTACAGATCCTGAATGTCGTGTATTCGTAGGTTCATTACTCGCTGCGGGAACAGGAATTAACCTTACTGCCGGTAACGTTGTAATCATGTACGATCGCTGGTGGAATCCAGCTAAAGAAAATCAAGCTTTGGACCGTGTTCATAGAATAGGGCAAAAAAATACCGTATTTATATATAAACTCATGACAGAGGACACGTTAGAAGAACGTATCCACTACCTGATTGAAAAGAAAATCCGCTTACTAGATAAAGTTATCTCGACCCAAGATTCTAATATTCTCCATATGTTAAATAGAGAAGATTTGATCACGATTCTATCGTATAAAGATGAACGCAACGGAGTGGATGACCCAACAAATAGCATTCCCGATGATACGGAAGAGTCTCTTCTTTAATATAGAAGAAATTAGGAAATATCTTATTCCGAAAGTTTCAAGTAGCCGCGATAAGCAAACACAGCACCGACAATACCGTAAATGTAGGCTCGGTTTTTAGGCCATGTCAACGTCAACCCAGCATCTGTAGCAAACAAGAGAATAATCAAAGCAAAAGCTAAAAATCCTGCGCCTAAAAATAAGGCAACAAGTGGCCAATGCTGTAACCAATTCCAATCAGCTTCAGATTGTTCGGTGGGTTTTTGGAAAGTATTTTGATCACTAAGAACAGCTTCCCAATCCTCTGAAGAAACAGCAAAAAGATCTTCAGATTCTCCCTTTGTGGAGCCTTCTGGGAAAGAAATATGGCATGAGGAGAATCCTCCCGAAGCTACCGGAGGGTCTTGAAGAAATGCACTACAATAGGGGCATTGCGGCATATGCATAGATACGCTACCTTCGCACTTCCAACATGTGCGCTGCATCTCTGCTTCTTTAGCAAATGGCATGGCAACCTACCTTCCCTAAATTAGGATTTATATAAAGAAACAGAAAGTTTCTTATATATCGATTTGTACACACTACGACTAATTAGAGTACACAACTTAAATTATAATTTCTATTGGGAAAAAATCAATGCTGAAAATTAATCTTTAGATCTAGAATAAGCAAAAAGCTCTTCATAAAATAATATTACGACCTAGCGTCTTAAAAAAGATCTTCTTAAGAACTTTTAAATTTCGATACTTATGAGAATTGGGAACAAAATATGAGTACAGATTTTGACTGTGTTGTTATTGGTGCTGGACCTGGGGGTTACGTTGCAGCAATTACTGCAGCGCAACAAGGATTAAAGACTGCGCTGATCGAAGAACAACAAGCCGGAGGCACATGTTTAAATCGTGGCTGTATTCCCTCTAAAGCTCTATTAGTGGGCGCGGGTATTGTTTCCCAAATTAAACATGCCAAGCAATTCGGGATAAACATTGACGGTTATTCTATAGATTATCCTGCAATGGTCCAAAGAAAAAATACTGTCATTAATGGCATACGTCAGGGATTAGAGGGTTTGATACGCAGTAATAAAATTACTGTCTTCAATGGCCGAGGATCTTTAATTTCATCCACTGAGGTAAGAGTTAAAGGTCAAGATACCACAGTTCTCAAAGCTAAACATATTATCATAGCTACAGGATCAGAATCACGTCCTTTCCCAGGAGTTCCTTTCTCATCCCGCGTCTTATGCTCAACGGGCATTTTAAACCTCTCAGAACTTCCTAGAAAGCTCGCTATTATCGGCGGTGGCGTTATTGGTTGTGAATTTGCTTCTCTGTTCAATACTTTAGGAGTAGAAATCACTATCATAGAAGTCGCTGATCAAATTCTTTCCGTAAACAATGCTGACATTTCTAGAACGATGTTGGATAAGTTTTCACGCCAAGGAATTCGCGTGATTACTAAAGCATCCATTGGACATTTAGAAGATCTTAGTGACCGAGTAAAAATCACTGTGAATGATCAGGCAGAAGAATACGACTATGTTCTAGTTGCCATTGGACGTCAATTCAACACTACCAACATTGGGTTGGACAATGCTGGAGTGATTGCCGATGAGCGTGGTATTATCCCTGTAGATGAGACTATGAGAACCAACGTTACGAATATTTTTGCTATTGGAGATATCACAGGAAAATGGTTACTTGCTCACGTTGCTTCCCATCAGGGAATTGTTGCAGGTAGAAATGCTGCGGGTCATAACGAAGTTATGGATTATTCAGCAGTACCCGCAGTAATTTTTACCTTCCCAGAAGTTGCTATGGTAGGTCTTTCTTTAGAAGCCGCTCAACAACAAAGTATTCCTGCGAAACTCACTAAGTTTCCTTTTAAAGCTATTGGCAAGGCTGTAGCTATGGCAGAAGCCGATGGATTTGCAGCTATTATTAGCCATGAAACTACACAACAGATTCTCGGTGCTTATGTGGTAGGTCCTCATGCAGCATCATTAATTGCAGAAATGACATTGGCAGTACGTAATGAGCTAACTCTACCTTGTATCTATGAAACTATACATGCTCACCCAACTCTTGCTGAAGTCTGGGCAGAAAGTGCTCTATTAGCAACAAACCATCCTCTACACTTACCTCCGCCAAAACTATGAATGAAGTTCCCGATGAAACACACAAACCTCAACAAGGTAAACGTTTCGCCGAACGTCTTCCTAAATGGCTAAGGCAAGTTTTACCTAAAGGTTCTGTCTTTGTCCATACGGATGCAACTATAAAGCGTACGGGAATGGCTACAGTATGTGAAGAGGCCTTATGCCCTAACCGTACAAGCTGCTGGTCAAGAAAGACAGCAACATACCTAGCTTTAGGAGAGGCATGCACTAGACGCTGCGGATTCTGTAATATTGACTTTACGAAAAAACCCATATCTCCTGATCCCGAGGAGCCTCAAAAAATTGCAGAATCAGCAAAAGTTCTTCAGCTTAAGCACATTGTTTTAACTATGGTAGCTCGCGATGATTTAGAGGACGGTGGGGCAAGTTGCTTAGTTCGTATTATTGACACTCTACATCAGGAGATCCCAGAGTCTACTGTAGAAATGCTAGCCTCAGATTTTCAAGGAAATGTTGATGCTCTACACAGATTGTTAGATTCAAGATTAACTATTTATAATCATAACGTGGAAACCGTTGAACGGTTAACTCCGGTAGTACGGCATAAAGCAACATATCGCAGATCTTTATTTATGTTGGAGCAAGCAGCTTTATATCTCCCCGATCTTAAAATCAAATCAGGAATTATGGTCGGACTTGGAGAGCAAGAAAGTGAAGTAAAACAAACATTAAAAGATCTTGCAAATCATGGAGTAAAAATCGTCACTATAGGGCAATACCTACGTCCTTCTAGATTACATATACCAGTAAAAAGCTATGTCTCTCCCGAAACTTTTGATTACTACCGTACAATGGGAGAGTCTTTAGGACTCTTTGTTTATGCAGGACCTTTCGTTCGCTCTAGCTTCAATGCTGATATCGTTTTACATGACCTCGAAAATAAACAATCTGAAGTAGCAAAAAGTCCGAACTAATCTGCATTTTCGTGCTTATTTTTTTAAAGCAGCTTTGTTTATAAACATCTTTTTTAGATCTAAACTTGTATAACTATAACGTTATATAAAAGAGTTTTTACCATCTCATGTTGATAGAAATCAAAAACATATTTATTGTTTAATGTTCACGATTGGCACTAATCCCCCCTTTTGTTATGGTGAGTAAAAAGGTATGCGTGGGTTATGTTTCGTAGTTCTATTTCTTGGTGCTTATTCTTTGTAATGACCTTATTTTGCTGTACAAGTTGCAGCAGCAGATCGCTAATCGTTCATGGGCTTCCAGGAAGAGAAGCTAATGAGATTGTCGTTCTTCTTGTTAGCAAAGGAGTCGCTGCACAAAAGCAACCACAAGCTGCAGCTTCTACAGGGGGAGCCGCTGCCGAACAACTATGGGATATTGCTGTTCCCGCTGCGCAAATTACTGAAGCTTTAGCAATTTTAAATCAAGCTGGTCTTCCTCGGATGAAGGGGACGAGCCTCTTAGATCTATTCGCAAAGCAAGGTCTTGTTCCATCAGAAATGCAAGAAAAGATCCGTTATCAAGAAGGTCTTTCGGAGCAGATGGCTTCTACTATTAGAAAGATGGATGGAATTGTAGATGCTAGCGTACAAATTTCTTTCACAACAGAAACTGAAGACAATCTTCCTTTAACAGCGTCCGTCTACATCAAACATCGTGGAGTTTTAGATAATCCAAATAGCATCATGGTTTCTAAAATTAAACGCTTAGTTGCCAGTGCTGTTCCAGGTCTTTCTACAGAAAACGTTTCCGTTATTAGTGATCGCGCTTCTTATAGTGATATTACTATTAATGGTCCTTGGGGACTATCCGATGAAATCGATTATGTCTCCGTATGGGGAATCATCTTAGCGAAATCTTCATTAGGTAAATTCCGTCTCATCTTTTATTTCTTAATACTTACCTTATTCGTTATCTCTTGTGGGTTACTTTGGGTAATTTGGAAAACACATACATTGATTCTTTCCTTAGGTGGAGCTAAAGGTTTCTTCGATCCCTCTCCATATTCTAAAGTTGCTGTAGAAGTTAAGAAACCTGAAGAAGGTACTGGAGAGAAAAAAGAAGGACAAGCAACGCAACCTAATCAAGAGGAAGCGGAAGGTCCTAAAGACAATGCGCCAGAGGCATCAGAAGGAAACGAAGAAAATGAGGATGTCTAGTGACCGCCAATACTTTTGGAACTTTAAACATCTTAATGAAGTATTCCAAAGAGGATGATCTTGCAAATTTTCTTCCAGAAAATCTCCTAGTCACACCTACACACCATGAAGATATTCCTCTAAGTTCTTTATCTTTTACCATGTGTTGGTTAGCAACAATTCATCCCTCATGGATTAGCGTAGCTATTAAAGACTTCCCAGAAGTAATACAAAGCCAATTACTCTCTTGGTTGCCAGACTCTTTAATTCAGGAATTAACTCCACTACTTCCAGGGATTTCCATTGCAAAACAACGTTGCTCTAATTTCGGAGCTTTCTACCTATTAGATATGTTGAGCAAAAAAATCCGTCCTCCAGGAATTACTGAAGAGATATTTCTTCCACTCTCGCCGTTCAATGCTATGCTATATTATTCAGGAACGACGAAGATGACATTGATTAATTGCTTAGGATTATTCGCTATAGCAAAAGAACTAAGAAATATTGTTGATAAAGTGATCATCGATCGTGTACATAAAGTCCTTTCTCCTACGGAACAACTGTTTCTATCTTATTGCCAATCACATCCTATGAAACATCTTGAAACAACTGAATTTTTAGTTTCTTGGGATAGCGATAATGATTTCCGTAATTTTATTCACAAACAAGGCTTACAGTTTCTTGCTATAGCATTGGCAAAAGAAGACGCCTCCTTCCTTTGGTATTTTCTACGTAGGTTGGATATCGGCCGGGGATATATTTTTGAACAAGCTCTACGAAAATCTTATGAACATCCCCATAGTGACTATTTTAAGAACCAGTTAGAATTATGTATTAAGATCTTAGTACAATAAGATCTCTATAACTCAGAGCATGAAATAAAACATAGAGAGACTTTCTTTTTTCTCCTTGCGTATGAGTCGAATGTTAATAATAAGGAATTAAAACAACAAAAGAAGGAGCAGCGTTTCCTCCCTAAACTTTAAGAAATCTCAGGGTTTTCTACGCTGTCAAATGGATGAAGTTTTTTAGTTTAATTTTTAAACATGATGAAGTCGCACCGAATAAAAAAATCCTTTCTCCTGAGGCTTTTTCAGCTCTGCTTGATGCTAAAGAACTCCTAGACAAAACAAAAGAAGATAGCGAATCTTACACTAATGAAACAAAACAAGAGTGTGAAGTACTTCGTAAAGAAGCTAAAGATCAAGGATTCAAAGAAGGCAGTGAACAATGGAGTTCTCAGCTTGCTTATTTAGAAAAAGAAACCCATGATCTTCGTAATAAAGTTAAGGAAGCACTGGTTCCTTTAGCAATTGCTAGTGTGAAAAAGATTCTCGGTAAAGAATTAGAAATTCATCCTGAAGCGATAGTTTCTATCATTGCCAAAGCATTAAAAGAACTTACACAACATAAAAAAATTATTATTCACGTAAATCCAAAAGATCTTCCAATTGTTGAGCAAAATCGTCCTGAGTTGAAGAAAATTGTCGAGTATGCTGACTCTCTAATCATTGCCCCTAAAGCTGATGTTACCCAAGGGGGTTGTGTTATAGAGACAGAAGCTGGTATTGTAAACGCTCAATTGGATGTACAATTAGCTGCTTTAGAAAAAGCGTTCTCTACTATACTAAAACAACAAAATCCTGTAGATGAACCTCAACCTAAGCAACAAGCACCTGCAGATGAAACTCAGGGCAAGCAAAAATAAAGGTATTTGACATCATGCGTTTCATTTTTCGTACTTTCCTTTGTATGTTTATCTTGAGCGCACCGTGGTGTTTTGCAGATACCTACGAGTCGTCTTGCTCTTCTCGTTGTAACTCCCCTACATCTACAGAATTATCAATAGTTGCTCAACAACCTGAGGTAAAAAAAACTTACCCTCAGCCGACTTTCCGAGAAAGAGTAACTGCTAATGATGTACTCCCTCAAGAACATCTTTCTGAAGGGAGTTTTTCGGATACATATCCCGATCTGACAACACAAGCAATTATCTTAATTTTCTTAGCGTTATCACCTTTCCTTGTGATGTTGCTAACATCATATTTAAAAATTATCATCACTCTTGTTCTATTAAGGAATGCTTTGGGTGTTCAACAAACACCGCCTAGCCAGGTCCTTAACGGTATAGCATTGATTCTTTCTATTTATGTGATGTTTCCTACGGGAGTTGCTATGTACAACGACGCTAGGAAAGAGATACAAGGAAATACTATTCCTAGAGATTTATTTTCTGCAGAAGGAGCTGAAACTGTTTTCGTAGCATTAAACAAATCTAAAGAGCCTTTGCGATCCTTTTTAATACGCAATACACCGAAAGCTCAGATCCAAAGTTTTTATAAGATTTCTCAAAAAACGTTTCCACAAGAGATCCGTGAGCATATGACAGCCTCGGATTTCGTGATTATTATTCCTGCTTTTATTATGGGGCAGATTAAAAATGCTTTTGAAATTGGCGTTCTAATTTACCTACCGTTTTTTGTGATTGATCTGGTCACAGCAAACGTTTTGGTAGCTATGCAAATGATGATGCTTTCTCCATTATCTATTTCGCTACCGTTAAAATTACTTCTTGTCGTGATGGTGGATGGTTGGACGTTATTACTTCAAGGTCTCATGATTAGCTTTAAATAGGGATATGCCGTGATAACACTTGCAGCAAGTTTTAAATCTATGCTCTTTGAGTATTCATATCAGTCATTGTTACTGATTTTGATTATCTCTGCGCCTCCTATTATCCTTGCCTCTATTGTTGGTATCATGGTCGCAATTTTCCAAGCCGCAACGCAAATCCAAGAGCAAACATTCGCTTTTGCTATTAAACTCGTTGTTATTTTTGGTACCTTGATGATTTCCGGAGGATGGTTAAGCAATATGATTTTCCGTTTTGCTTCTCAGATCTTCCAAAACTTTTATAAATGGAAATAAACAGCTATGGCAATCTCTTTACCAGAGCTTGTTTCTGTTTTTGGTTCTTCATATCTTGATTATATTTTGCAAAAGCCTCCTGCCTATGTTTGGAGCGTTTTTTTGCTTCTTTTATCTCGATTACTTCCCATATTTGCTATTGTTCCCTTCCTGGGAGGTAAGTTATTCCCAGCACCTATTAAAATAGGTATTGCGCTCTCTTGGGTGGCTATTATTTTTCCTAAGGTATTGATGAGCACCCATATTGCAAACTATCTAGATGATGACGTGTTCTATATCCTCATTGTCAAAGAGCTCTGCATAGGCACGTTAATTGGTTTCATCTTATCTTTTCCTTTCTATGCCGCCCAATCTGCAGGATCGTTTATTACCAACCAACAGGGTATTCAAGGTTTAGAAGGAGCAACATCACTGATTTCCATTGAGCAAACTTCTCCTCATGGAATCTTCTATCATTACTTTGTAACTATAGTTTTCTGGCTTGCTGGAGGACATAGGATTGTTTTAACAATCTTACTACAGTCTCTGGAAATAATTCCTATTCATAAGTTTCTCCCTATGGAGATGATGTCCTTAGATGCGCCGATTTGGATTACGCTAATCAAAATGTGTCAGCTATGTCTTGTTATGACTATCCAACTTAGTGCCCCAGCAGCAGTAGCCATGCTCATGTCCGATCTATTCTTAGGAATTATCAATAGGATGGCTCCACAGGTTCAGGTTATTTATCTTCTTTCTGCTTTGAAAGCCTTCATGGGTCTATTATTCTTAACTCTTGCTTGGTGGTTCATAGTCAAGCAAATCGACTATTTCACTTTAGCGTGGTTTAAGGAAGCTCCCATCATGCTTTTAGGATCGAGCCCTAAAGTTCTATAGGAAAAGAACTTTCTAAAATAACGCTAGTTGTAGAAAAAAATAGAAGTACAGCGGAAAAAAGCTACCTAAATTAAGCAGCTTTTCTCGCTAAAGTTTCTCTAGATTATAGAGGTTTTTGAGAAGAGTCGTTGTTCTTATTGTCTTTGTTATCTCCAAGTAAAACAAGAATCAAACATAAGACTAAAAACGATAGTGTAAAGGGGAAGACGTTCAAAAGAAAAAATAGCAGTAAACCGCAAAGAAGAGCGTTCTTTGCAGGGCCGTTCTTCGCATAGTAGCTTTGAAGATTTTTCAAAACAGTCCGGATCTCGGGATAAAAACCTAGCACCAAACCACAGGCGACGAATAAGCCACCAACCCAAGATACAAAATCAGTAATAATACCGACTAGGACTAGTGCTCCACTAATGGCTTCGCGAGCGTGATGAGAAAAGAACCTCTTCATTCTTCCCACTTTAGGATTGGCGTGTAAATCCTTCACCTTACGCTTCAAAGACTCAAACTGAGAGGGGGACTCTTTTGAAGAAGAGTTTTCTTTTGGTGTCTCATCTGCCATGGCCTTACCTTTAAAAAATCTTTTTTTATTTAAAAATACTTATAATAGACAATTATCAAAAAAAATATTTAAAGATAAATAAGAAATTTTTAATTATAATTTACTACTCTTTGGAGAACAGCGACATCGAGAAACAGCTCCTGTTTCTGGATCAATAAGATAAATATAATCTCCGGCACTCCCTAATGTAAAGTCGAAGATCTTTTTATTCAGCAGTGGAAGCAGGTCATACTGAGAGAGAAGAACCTGGGTTTTATCCCTTAATTCCATACGAAAATCCGTTCGTGTTTTAAACAATTCTAAAGCTGCCGCTTCTCCGTGCTCTTGAATAGACTGTTCTTGACGTTTCACACTTTCCCAAATTCCCCCGCGAAGAGCTTCTAGTTCTTGACATGCAACTGGATGATCTACAATAGCTTCCAAAAGCAAGGGATCAGCAAATATCAAATTTATCTTAATTAAACCTTGGGACTTCTCCTCATAATGAAGAAAGTTTAAAAGAGATTGGGTTTTTTTAGAGCCGCGCAACATTGTGTAAAGAATATCCGCTTCTTGAGAGGGAAGGGTGAGAGTCTCGATAACATCAGGACCGAACTTTTTTCCTCCCTCTAGAATTTCCGCTCTTTTACTTAGCAAAGCTTCGGTGATCGCATATTCGGATCCTGGCGGTACGGATCCAGTATCTACGTAAACACGTTTTAAGAGGCGCACAAATATTGCATGCCAAGATGCTGCGTCTGCATAATATTCGGGAGATTCTTGCATGAGAGCATAGAGGTTATATCGAGAGTTATTCGGTGGTCGTGAAAATGGTACTTTTAGGAGACGATATTTACGTTTTTTCTTAGTAGCTACCTTTGCTATCTTTTTTGGAGAAAAAATTTCTTCATCTTTAGAAATCTTCTCTAGAGCGGAAATCTTTTTAGATTTTTCCTGATACTCCACCTCGGCACATGCTGAACGCTGTGCGGTAAAGAGATTCTCATTACTTTCAATAATCCGAGAGCATACGCAACGCTTTCTCGCATTTACAGCGTCAAAAGATACCATGGAAATTAAGGAGGCCAGGCATAATAAAGTAAAAATGTAAGACTGCATAGCTATTTCCCCAACGCGAATTGATATGAGAGCATCCGCTCATTACCTTCAGGGAAACTCCTATGAATTACTATCAATAATCTCCCTGGAAGCTCCTCATCCGTGGTGTTCCTCTGAGGAACAATATCTACTTTTAAGACGTTATCTAAAAGTAATGCGGTTTCTACCTTAGTATGATTTCGCAAACTGCGTATTTGCAATTCTAACCTGCCCTGACTTTGATGGTAGTATAGAGAACCGGCGACTTCGCCGGCAAGCTCAGGATCTCGATATACCCCTCGATCAAAAATTACAGAACATAAAGCTCCTGGAATCTCTTCAATGCGCAATGTCGAGCAAAATACAGTGCGCAACTTCTTATAAGCGTAGCTTTCCTGTAAAAAAGTTTTATAGGCACGCTCGTCACGTCTGTTAGAGCAAAACATTTGCCTTTGCCAAAACCCCAAAACACTAAAAAGGAGGGCAAACAGAGTTATGGATACTAGAACTTCCATAAGCAGGAAGGACCGTTTCCTTTTTTTTAGGAATGTTATATTACTACACATAAACTTCTTTGCACGGAGGTTGTATATTTTTGATTAGGGAAAATCTCAATGACAACATCTGCAAAACATGCTTTTACAATGTTAGCCTCTATACGCACCCCCTTACGAATATCTATAGAATATACGTAGGGAATAGGAATTTTATTTCCCCGACTCGTATAAACAACACAGGAAAGTTCTCCAGAACCCGGTTTAGGAAAATTTCCATTGAGCATTTGCTCCCGCATGCTATCTTCAACAGCAAAAAAACAATTATCAATTACAGCGGGCAACTGTAAATTAACAATATCGTCTTCGAAAGATCTACGAACGCCACAATAAAAACGGATGCAGGGCATTAGCACTAGACAAACTAATGATAATGACAGCAATACCTCTATCAGCAGAAAGCTCCGCTTTGATCTTTTTTTATGAAGCGTCATAGGAATCTTTATCCGCGCTTACTATTTGTTCCGGTGGCTCTCTTTGAAAACACTATCAAATCATCACCTTGATCATTGAGTTTTACAACAATGTCTTCTCCCCAAGCATCTTTTAATAATTTCTTTCCGTCTTTGCACCATGCGGCTCCTTCAAGAACAGATTCTTTCTGATCTACGATTTCTCTTAAAGATGCCCCTCCAGTTGCGTACTCCATCATTAAGATGTCATAGACCTTGGCACAATTTTGCTCTGATTGAAAAACTTTCCCTTTTTGAATGCTACCACGCATATTAAAAGCTAAAGCTCCTCCAACAATACCGATTAGTGTGATAACAACCATCATCTCGATCAATGTGATGGATTGTTTACGTTTTTGTTTTTTCATAACTTTTGCCCTGTTTGTTCTATAAAATTTGAATGTTGCTGGTTAACGGAATAAGTATTGCCAACATAATAATTCCTATAATTCCTCCAAGAAACACCAGGATAACCGGTTGGCACCACGAAGTTATACAGGTTAGTGTTTTTTGGGTATCCTCATTATAAATATGAGCGACATGCCCCAATACATCAGCAAGCTCTCCGGATTCTTCCCCTAAAGAGACCATTCCCAATGCTAATTTTGGCACCCAAGGTCGTTTTGCTAATTCTTTACTTAATGAGCTTCCCTCGATAACAGCGTGGATTATTTGTGTCATATCTTCACGCAACATATCGTAAGGAACTGCCCCACAGCCTAACTCTAATCCTTCTATCAGCGTTCCACCACCACGAAGAATTGCTGAAACTACTGAACAAAACCTGCTAAATCCTAATTTAATAAAGAATTTCTTCACGCCAGGAATTGAAAATAGGGTTTTTTCAAACCATTTTTTCCAAAAGGGTTTGCGTCGTGTAACGACTATACTTGCTATCCCAGCTCCTAATGTCGCAAGAAGAAGATACTTATACTTACAAACAAAATCGCTAAGACCAAACACTATAGAAGTAAGTGTGTTAGGCTCCATATTCTCAAATGTCTCTTTTAAAGAGGGAATTACTCCTGTGAGAAAAAAGAGAATTACAGCTAGAGAAAACACAAGTAAAACTATTGGGTAACTAAGAGCTGCCATAAGCTTTTTAGACATTTGCTCACGTTCTTCTAAAACAGCGATAATGTTTTGCAAACATCCTTCTAAATTCCCTACACTTTCTCCAGCGAGGACGGCGCTGCGATAAAAATTATCAAAAATAGCGGGATATGCTGCCATTGCCTGTGATAGGGAGCCTCCCGAACGTAAATTTTCCATGAATGCCGTCAATACTCCTGACATTCCCTGTCCCTGATATTGATCTCGAAGGGAAGATAGGCTTTCATATAGAGGTAATCCGGAACGAAGAAGAAGAAGCATCTGTTTTGAACAGATGATCAACTCGCTATTTTTTATTCGTACACGACGCGGAGGCACTTCCCGAATAGAGAGCAATTGCACTCCTTGTTGGGCAAGCTTTTCTCTTGCTTCTTGAATATGTAATGCTTCTAGCCAGTCTTGTTTACGTCGTTCTTTTGCGTTGAGGTAGGTATAGCGATATCGAGGCATATCTTTATCTCCTCCTTAGTCATACCGTTTCGTAACACGGAATACTTCTGCTAATGTTGTCTCTCCCGACAACGCTAAAGCAACTCCATGTTGCAGTAATGGACGAAATCCCTTCTGTTCAGCATGTTCTCGCAATACATGATAAGGTTTATGCGTGGCGATTTCAGAACGTAAAGCTGTATCAGGATGTAGGAATTCATAAATTCCCTGACGTCCTTTATACCCTGAGCGGAAACAATGAGAACATCCCTCTCCGCGATATAGCGATACATCGGGATCTTGACCTATAGATTTTAAGAATACCCGTTCTTGAACATCTGCTGTGCATTGCTGTTTACAGTAAGGACATATTTTTCTTACTAATCTTTGAGCAACAACACCAATGATTGTTGCTGATAATAAATAAGGCTCTACTCCCATATCTAAAAGACGGGGAATTGCAGAAACTGCGTCATTAGTATGCAGCGTGCTTACAACAAGGTGCCCTGTTAGTGCTGCCTGTATAGCAATTTCTGCTGTTTCTTGATCACGAATTTCTCCAACCATCAAAACATCTGGATCCTGACGTAATAAATGTCTTAGACCGCAAGCAAACGACAAACCAATCTTTGGTTTCACAGCAATTTGAGCTATCCCAGATAGCTTATATTCAGGGGGATCTTCTATTGTCATGATATTAGTAAAAGGTCCCGAAAGATGTTGGATAACACTATAGAGTGTTGTTGTTTTTCCACTTCCCGTAGGACCTGTTACTAAAAGTATCCCTTCAGGAACTGCAATCACCTCTTTAAAAGAATTTTCGATATTTTTAGGCATTTGCAACCCAGAGATATCTAAAATCACATTACGCTTATCTAAAATCCTAAGAACAACACGTTCGCCATAGATTACAGGAACGGTGCTTACACGCATATCAATTTCCTGACCCCCTATTTGGATTTTTATTCTTCCATCTTGAGGGAGACGATGTTCAGCTATGTCCATCTTCGCTAACACTTTAATTCTAGTGATTAATGCTGAACATAGATGTGCTGGTGGAGAATGACGATCATGCAAAACTCCGTCTATACGGTAGCGTATGCGTAAAGCATCTTCTAAAGGTTCAAAATGAATATCCGAGGTATGTTCTTCAATAGCTTCTTTTAAAATCAGGTTTAAAAAACGCACAACGGGAACAGAATCCGTACTTTCTAAAAGATCTTCCTCTTCATTTATTTGGGCAGACTCACCTTCTTTCATGCTTAACAGCATATCAGACGCCTTGCCCTCTAAATTAGAGTAGATCTTTTGTAAACTCTGTAAAATGTCTGTCTCATCTTTAAGAACAAAAAGCACAGGCTTTTTTATAAGTAGCTGGACTTCATCTTTCGCCATGAGTGAAGTAATCTTCGCATAAGCTATTGTTACATTATTTTCCTGCTCTTCTAATGGCAACAAACAGTGTTTCTTTAAAAAGCTATAAGGCAAAGCATTTAAAAGCTCTTGAGATAGTAACGTTTTACCGCCCATCATACTCTAGCCCCTCTAATTGAGACGCTGGTAGTTCTATGGCGGAAATCAGTTCTAATTTTTTATGTGCTGCTTTTACAGCCTCTTCTCCAGCGAATAGTGCTTTACGAAATTCAGCGTTTTCTCCAGGACGCGAAGAAAGAATAGCTTCTTCATGACGCTCTTTTTTCTCTACAGGATTCTCTAGAATTTTCGGAGTGATAAACACAAACATTTCTGTTTGACTATCAGACGTAGAATTCATCCCAAACAACTTCCCTACACCAGGAATTTCCCCGAGGAAAGGAATACCATCTTGAGCATCAGAGGCATGCTTGCAACGTAAACCTCCAATAATTACCGTCTCTCCGTCAGGAATACGCACTTTATTGGTGATATTACGTCGAGTAACATCAGGACGCTCATTAGTGTTTTTACCCGTAGTATCAAAGGTAATATCGGTCTCTAGGGTAATGTAACTTTTCCCATCTTCCTCGCCCACATTAATTACCGGAAGCATTTTAATCATAATTCCGTATTGGGCACGATTATACTGAGCTTTTTCCTTATCCGCGGAAACTGCTATCGACATTTCTTCCACAATTGCAATTCTTGCAGGAGTTTGGTTCATTGTCACAACAGAAGGGCTTGCATTTATGCGTACATCTTCTTGAGCCATTAAAAATTGATAAGCAAGATCATAGCCAGGGATCAAAGAAGATCCGGTGCTTCCTTTAAATAAAAATTCTAAAATCCCTGAACTTGTCCAAGAGACCGCTCCTGATGTTTTCTTACAGACCTCTTCTCCAAGTCTTAAAAGATTCAATCCCGCCTTACGTTGGTTAGAAAGCTTTCTTTCAAATAACAAAACTTCGATGCGAACCATTTTCTTAGGCACATCGAGTTTTTTTAATAACATCTTAATTCTGGGTAGAGCTTCTTTCTCCACAACCATGATCAAAGTGCCTGTCTTAGAATCTGCTATGAAATTCCCATATTTTACAGAACCCTCTTTGGCAGTTCCTACTGAAGATGTATCGATATTTATCGTGGAGGCAGCTTCTCTTAACATAGTTTCAGAAGAAGTAAGCGAACTACCTTCCTTACCTGCAAAAACATCATGCACTTGTGATAATAATACCGCGAGTTCTTGAGGATCAGAGTGCTTCACACTATACCAAAAGACAGTTTTGTCTGTAGGGTTCTCAATCCCCTCTTCAAGATCTTTAATCAAATCAATTGCTTGATGAACTAAAGTAGCCGTACCACTTAAAAATAAAGAGCGTCCTTGATGTTGTAGAGGAACAACTTTAAGACCGAGGTTTTCATCATCTCCCTCTTTAGTAATATCTTCTCGAAAAGCTGCCTTAAGAATAGAGATCATTTCCGAAGCTTCCATCTTTGTTAAAGGAACAACGCGATATTCCTGACGAACGCTATCTTCTTGGATAAAATCGTAAATTTTAAGAAGTTCGCTAATTTCCCCAACAGAACCGAATACCCATAATTTCCCTCCAAAAAGATCAATATGTGTGGTATCAAGATTAGCAAATTTTCTTAAGATATGCTGATCTGCGCGTACGTCGATATTTTTCGAGTTTAATACATAACCAATATAGGAAGTTGAGGGAAGCAAATCTAAATCCTTCCTAGAAGAAAAAACTCCAGCAACCCCACAGCTCTCTTTGTGGGTTATATAGAGCTCTTTAATCCACGGGCTTACCTGACGTATGGCAATACCAAGACGCGTTAGTAATTGTGTGAGACACTCTTCAAAACCCTCTTTGGGAACAGTAAATTTTGATAATGCTGTGACTTTAATCGATCCGATATCCTGGGGAACTAGATAAACAACGTTATCTTCACCATAATCGGAAACTAAATTATAAATTGTCGTCTCGGGATGATGCCACAAGGCATAATCATCAGGATTTTCTCCTCTTTCGCGAATCTCTGCCGACCAAAGATTTTCTATATGCTTAATTTGCTTTTTAACCTCTGACAGCTTACTTAGAAGCTCTTTCCATAACGCTTCATCTTCGCATCCTGATGCTCGCAGAGCTGCGGCCTCTTCATAAAGAGTTTTTAGCTGAAGGTTACACTCCTTCATATCTGCATTAAATGAAGCCAAGCCTGGGGAACTATCTATAAAATCTCTGGATTTTTCTAAGGATGCGGCTTTTTCCGAAATAGTCAAAGCTAGACCAGGTGCACAACATGCCAGTCCTGACAATCCAAAGAAATAAACTAAAGGATTACGCAAAAAACGCATTTATGATCCCCCACGATTGGTTCCCTCACCACCTACAAGCGATTGTCGCCCTGGATGCACCTCTTCTTTAGCAGAAGAGGATCCAGAATCAAAACCCTGTTTCAATGGCAGCGTCACAGACTCTACTAACGTTCTTTGTGCATTAAATACATGAGCACGAACGACAAACTCTCTAGAATCTTTTTCTAATTTATCAAAAACCAATAATGGCCCTTGAGTCTTTCCTGAAAGGTAGTCCTCCAACTGTTCTTTGCGAGAAATTTTCTCCCAAGTTTTTCCCGTGTAGACTACCCAATCATCGGGAGAAAGGATCATCCTTTGTCCCCCAGCTTGTATAATAGGACGAGACCAGGAACGCATCCCAATAAATTCAAATTCCTTAACGATCTCAGTAATCTCTATAGGAGAACTCATGGTTTTTACTAAACTCATGGACTGGTGGGAGGTTCCCCCGACGTTCCACAACTCTATAACCATGACTTTTTCGTCTATTTTCTTAACTTCTAATAGAGGTGCCTGAGAACTCTCTCCTCGAAATTCCCCACAAGTCTCCCAGCAATTTCCATCCCAAAGCAAAATATCCCCAACAGCCAGATAACGGCTGTAATTCTCGTCAGACAGAGAGACAAAATCTACTCGCTCCTTAACAGCTTTATCAGCATAATCCGATCCACCGTGCATCAAAAGGAACTTATCAGTGCCTACACGACGAATCTTTTGTTTCACAGGGAAACTCGCATCTACACGAATCCCACCAATTTCCCAAGATTCTAATCCTTTAGCAGGAGCGGTTAAAAATAAGGTTTCTCTCTCTTTCGGAGATACAACTAGCTCCTTATTTACGCTCATTAAACGCACTTTTACTTCTATACGGTTATCCATACTCAAAGGCCGACATTCCAACCACAGGTCCGTGGGTTTTCCTTCGGGACTAAAAGTAAAGACTCCCCCCTCGGGGGAGGGAATAACCTGTAAATATATTTTTTCATTAACGCCAGCCACACAGGAATCCTTAGAAGTAGCTAGCTCTAAAAAAAATTTGCCTCCAGGAGCGTCAGGACGCTTATTGCTCCCTAAAAATATAAGTTCTTGCCTAAGATCTGGCAGTCTTTCCCTAAGCTCGGAAAACTCTAAAGACCAAATCCCTGAAGAGACGTTTTGAGCCATGGGGAACGTCTTTTGTTTTCCGTTCGAACCCTCGAAATTCAAAGAAATACTATAAAGATTTTCTAAGTGATTCGGGGCTCCACACACCATCCAGAGTAAGGCAGCGATACTTATCAGACTGTATCCGATCGAAAAAAGCTGGTGCATATTAGAAACAAACTAAAAATAAAGTTATAAGATAACCGATTAGAGAAAAAAAATCAATTTATACAAACAAAAGTAAGAGTGTTTAACATTAAAAAATAATTAAACAAAGGGAGAATACTTTTATAAGAAAACTAATTCCCTGGATACGGGTCGATCGGTTAAACTAAAATTTTTATCACCATCTATTAACACCGTATCTTCGATACGTATGCCTCCAATTCCTGGGAAATAAACCCCAGGCTCAACAGTAACTGTCATTCCAGTTTCTAAAGTAGTTGAGGCAGATTTTGGAGAAAGCTGAGGATATTCATGAATACTCCTTCCTACACCGTGTCCTACGCCGTGGCAAAAATATTCTTCGATTTCGTATTTTCTTAATATGCGTACAGCCTCTTCATGAATATCTAGACATAAAGCTCCGGCACAACACAATTTCATAGCAGCTTGCTGAGCTTCTACAACGGCAGGATAACTTTCAACAAGACGTGTATCAGGACGACCCCATGCCACTGTCCGTGTCATATCCGAACAATAGCCCTGATATAAAACTCCTATATCAATAAGTACGATATCCCCTTTACGTAATGTTCTGTCTGTAGGAACTGCGTGAGGAAAGGCAGAATGATGACCAAAAGCCACAATTGGAGAAAATGAAGGTCCTTCAGCACCGGCTTTAGCCCAAAATACACGAAGTAGGCGCACAACTTCTTGTTCTGTTATACCCTCTTGTAATACCGAAAGAACATGATCGTATCCTTCGGAACCTAAAGTGGCTGCTTGACGCATTTTTTCTATTTCATCTGCAGATTTTATGCTACGCAACTTTTCTGTAAATAATGTTGTAGGCACCCAAGAGCAAGAAGCATTTTCTCTTTCTTGATATCTATGATATGAGGTGTGGAGACTGTCAAAACCTAAAGTTTGATAAGTTGTTGTTTCAAGATAGGGAAGAAAAAATTCTGCTATATTTCTATCACAAAATATAAGAGAGGGTCCTTGAAGATCTGCGTAGAGATCTTTATCCATACGATAGACAAAGAATACCGCCTCGTCTTTACCTATGAGAAGTGTTCCTGTGGTTACTTTATCTCCGAGAAAATATGCAAGATCCTCACTTCTTTCTACCACAAATCCATCTATACCACAATCTCTAAGAGCTGCTTGAGCTCTAGCTATGCGATCTTGGAACATAATTTACTCCTTAATAAAATCCTCGTCTAAAACTAATCGACGTATTTGTGTGCCGTCAAATGCTTTTTCAGGCTTACCTAATTGCCAGAGCAAAGACAGCCAAGAAATATCGAATGTCCGCAATGTTTTACAAAATATAGTCCCTGTTAGAGTTTCCTTGATTAAAAGAGCCATGGATCTTTTATCAATTTTGGCATGACCTTCTTCCGCTAAAGAAAGTATCCAGGATTTTAACTCTTCTTCACCCACAAATGTGGGAGCACTTTCAATCGCGAATACACAGGGGCCCATTTGAGAGATTTCTATTCCTAACTGTTTAAATTCCTCAATATGAGAGGAAAGGAAAACGCGCTCTTCAGGGGTGACTTCTAAGCATAAAGGAACCAAAAAAGACTGACTTTTATAATTATGTTGATGGCTATCCACCAAAGACAAATAAAATAAATGTTTTCTAGCAGCTTCTGTAAAAATAGCATGAACCCCTTCCGAGTCCTCTGCAAGAACTATTTTCCCTAAAGAAGTTAAAAAACGGACTTCTTGAGCAGCTCCCCAGGGAATTTCCGTTTGTTTAGCCATAGGATCTTGTTCTCTATCCAAGAAAGGAAGAGGAGCGAAGGAGGACGATCTCAATTCTACTACTGGCAAAGAAACAGGGCTGTGAGACTCTTTTGAAGCAGTCTCAAAACATTGCTCATCAAAGAAACGTAGCGCAGGCAAAGCAATTGTTGTTTTCTCAAAAACAGATACTTCTTGAGGACGAGCTAATACCTCTCCTACCGCCTCTGAGAGAAATTCTCCAACAAACTCTTCTCTAAGAATTCTTACTTCTGTTTTTTGAGGATGGACATTAAAATCGCACCACTCTGGGGGCAGATAAAGTTTTAAAACAAAAACAGGATATCTTTGCGGAGGCAAAAGCATTGAGTAGGCCTCGCTTATCTTTCTTGATATAAACATGGAATCTACGGAACGGTCATTGATAAACACCCTTTGCCCTAACCGTGTGGGCCTATGAAAGCCTGGCGAACCTAGGAAACCTACAACACGCGCAGGATTACCTTCTTTATCCAGGCGTAGAGCTTCCTGCATGAAACCATCTCCCATCACAAAAGCCACCCTCTCAGCAAAATCCTGATGCTTCAGAATATGAAATTCCTGTTGTCTTTCACTTATCCATGACCAGCCCACATTCTCTACAGATAAAATCCTATTCTCCAACAGCTTTCTCATAGCTATCCGATCTGTCTGAGGACTTTTCTGAAATCCCCGACGCACAGGAACATTGTAAAATAGCGAGTCTATAGAAATCGTAGTCCCTAGTTGACGAGGCTTAGTTTCGGATAGAATAACCTCCCCTCCGTGAATGATTGTTCTAGAACCTTCTCCTGCTATAGGACAAGAAAGGATCTCCATTTTAGAGATAGAGGCTATTGCCGGAAGAGCTTCCCCGCGAAAACCAAAACTCGATAAAGAAAAAACATCGGAAAATTCGCCTATCTTTGAGGTGGCGTGACGCTTAAGAGCAAGAGCAACATCTTCGGAGCTCATCCCACAACCATTGTCTTTTACAATGATTAAGCCCTGTCCTCCTCCTAGAGTTTCTACCTCTATTTCATTAGCTCCCGCGTCTAAGGCATTCTCCACCAACTCTTTAACAACAGATATAGAGTTTTCAATCACCTCTCCCGCAGCTATCTGATTGATAGTGATTGTATCAAGTAATTGAATAGGATTTCGTGAACTCATAGCAAATTCTAATCAAGGATCTTGCGAAAGCAAAAAGTAAAATACCCAAAAACTAATGTCAAGAAACCTAATTTTTATAATGTCCAAACCTCGAAATAAGAACTACTTACAGAATAATTATTTATAAAGATCACAAATACATTCAATTAATAACTTGTTTTTCGAATTAATTAATTTTAAAATTGATTTATGAATTAAATAATTTTAATTTTAGGAATTATAATTAATGAGCAAGCCTACTTCAAATAATTCTAAAAAGCCATCAGCCTCGTTTAACAAAAAAACACGTAGCCGACTCGCTGAGCTTGCTGCACAAAAAAAAGCTAAGGCTAATGATTTAGAACAGAAATACCCAGTCCCTACAGAAGAAGAAACAAAGAAAGCTTTGTTGGACATCTTAAAAGGCCTTGGAGACGGATTAACTCTTCAACAAATCTTAGGTTTATCCGATGTTTTATTAGAAGAGATCTATACAATCGCCTATAGCTTCTATTCTCAAGGGAAGTATAACGAAGCCATTGGTCTTTTCCAAATCCTTACAGCTTCAAAACCTCAGTGCTACAAGTATATCCTAGGTTTAAGCTCATGCTATCACCAGCTCAAAATGTACAATGAAGCAGCCTTTGGCTTCTTCCTTGCTTTTGATGCCGAGCCTCAAAACCCCATCCCTCCTTACTACATAGCTGATAGTTTGATGAAGATAGATCAAGCCGAGGAATCTCGAGATTTTCTAGATATTACCATCGATATTTGCGCTAACAAACCTGAATTCAGAATTTTGAAAGAACGCTGCAACATTATGAAAGACTCTCTCAAAGATATGATCAAAGAAACAACTCCAAAAAAGAAAAAAACTACCACTGCTAAATCAAAAACACCGGCCAAAAAAAGATCCGGTGGGAAACGTTAATTAGGGTTAGGAGAAATCCAACATGAATAAAAAAGTTAGAAAAACGAAAAAAACCACTACCAAAAAGACATCTGCGAAACATGCAGATACCGCGCCTGTGTTATTCACTAATGAAACAGACAAACAAGAAGTAGCAATCTCAAATCTAGAGAATTTAGTTTCCTCTATTTATGAAGATTTACCTCTAGCTCAGACGTTTTCTGGGATTCAAGATGAAAAACAATTAGCACAAATGATGGCTGCGTTAAATGGCACTTTAGATTCCCTACCTATTGAGAGTTTAACAGAAGGTTTATTTAACAATCCTAAAGAAGATGCGAAGTTTGCTGAAGATTTAGGTTCAGTTCTCCACGGATTGAAGAATCTATCTTCAACAGTCAATAAACATATCTCTGACAAACAGAGCATTAGAAAAAATTAAAAAACATAGGGTAATTTAGAAGATGTCTCTCTCTACCTCAGGTCCAGACAATACCAACCAGAAAAATATTTTGGCTCAGGTACTAGCTTCTACACCACAAGCTGTACCAAACCCTGATAAACTTGCTGGCAATGAAACTAAGCAAATTCAGCAAACCCGACAGGGAAAAAATGCTGAAATGCAAAGTGACGCAGGTATTGCTGGAACACAAGGTAAAGAAAAAACCAGTGCCGTTTCTGAAGCTCAAAATTCAGAGAATATCATGGCGGGGCAAGGAATTGCCGCGGGGCAAGAGGCTGAATCTGCAGAAGCTGCCGCCGGAGCTAACCAAACTGCGGGCGCGTCTGCTCTCCAAGCTGCAAACTTACAAGCTACACTTGAAGAAGCTAACAAAACATTGGAGACTACGATCTCTTCTTTATCTTCTATAGATTCTTCACAGTTACAAGAAATTCAAGAGTTAGTCGCCTCTATTGTCAATGGGACATCAAAATCTTCTATTCAAGGATTAGAAACTCCAGCTCTTCCTAAACCTACCATAACTAAGCCTAGAGAGGAAGTTATGGAAATTAGCATGGCCTTAGCGAAAGCTATTGCTGCTCTTGGAGAAGCTACAGCTTCGGCTCTTTCTGACTATCAAAGTACACAAGCCCAAGCTTCAACTATGAACCGTTTATCCTTAGAGTCTCAAGGATTGAAAATCGATTCCGAGCGTGAAGAATTCCAAAAAATGAAAGAGATTCAAGAGAAAGCAGGTGACAATAGTACTATGGACACCGTAAACACTGTGATGATTGCTATTTCTGTAACAATCACTGTGATCTCTATTGTCGCCGCATTATTTACTTGTGGTCTAGGACTTATAGGAACTGCTGCCGCTGGAGCTACCGCTGCCGCTGCTGCCGCAACTGCTGGAGCTACCGCAGGGACTGCCGCAGCAACAACTGTAGCAACAACTGTAGCCACACAAGTTACCATGCAAGCTGTGATGCAAGCTGTCAAAACGGCTATCGTTCAGGCCGTTAAGCAAGCTATCACACAAGCTATCAAAGCGGCTATAAAACAAGGTGTTAAACAAGCCATCAAAGCGGCTATTAAAGCGGCTGTGAAAACATTGATGAAAAACATGTCTAAGATCTTCCAAACAGGACAAAAAGCCCTTGCTAAATCCTTCCCAAAACTTGCCAAGGTAGTAAATACTTTAGGAAATAAATGGGTCTCTGCGGCACTGGGGACGATGGTTGCCGTTCCTGCCCTAGTTAAGGGTATTGGAGATCTTAAATTATCTGAAATGCAAACCGAACTTGCCGACATTCAGAAAAAAACAGGAATGCTCACCGCGCAATCTGAGATGATGAAGATGTTTACGATGTTTTGGCAACAAGCAAGTAAAATCGCCGCGAAACAAACTGACAGTGCAAATGAAATGCAGCAACAAGCAACTAAATTAGGTGCTCAGATTACTAAAGCCTTCCAAGCTATCAGCTCGGGCTTAGCGTCAGCAGTATAAAATTATTTATTAAGGGGACATTTTTGCTATGACATCAGGAGTTAGTGGAAATAACAATACTGATCCTTCATTAGCTGCTCAGCTTGCACAAAATGCCAGTCAGGCGGCTTCTAAAGCTCAAGGACAACAAAAACCAGCTAATGCTAAAGGAACTCAAGAAGAGGCTGCGGCTGCAGGTTTTGAGGATTTAATCCAGGAGACACAAAGTCAAGGAACCTCTAAAAAAGAATCTGCTTCGCAAACATCAAAAAGCTCTAAAAGTGATAAATCTGAAAAAGCTTCTAATTCTACGTCAGTAGCTAGCGCATCAAGTACTGTTACAGCTCAAGCTGTAAAAGGACCCAAAGGTCTACAGCAAAATAACTACGAGCTCCCCCAGCTTCCTGTTCCTGATAGTACAGAAGTTAACGGCGTAGTAATCAAAAAAGGTATGGGAACTCTTGCCTTATTGGGACTAATTATGACCTTACTTGCACAATCTAGTGCAAAATCTTGGTCTTCACAGTTCCAACAACAAAACCAGGCAATTCAAAACCAAGTAGCTATGGCTCCAGAAATAGGGAATGCCATTAGAACTCAAGCAAGTCACCAAGCTGCTGCTACAGAAGCTCAAGCTAAACAAAGTATGATCTCCGGTATCGTTAACATCGTTGGTTTTGCAGTTTCCGTCGGTGGAGGTATTCTTTCTGCAGCAAAAAGCTTAGGAGGATTAAAATCTGCAGGTTTTGCAAAAGAAACAGCAGGTGCTGCGGGGTCGGCAGCGAGTTCTGCAGCCTCTCAAGCTTCAAAGGTTGCCACAGATGCAGCCACTGCAGCCACTAAAACAGCAACAACAGCTGCTTCTGGTGTTGCGGGGTCGGCAGCTCAGGGTGCTGCAAAGGCTGCAGCAGGATTAACTGATGATATCGCTGCCGCTACTGCAAAAGCTACTGCGGGCGCTACAAAAGGCTCAAGTGGATTATTCGGTAAAGCATTAAACACTCCCGGCTGGAAAGATAAAGTTTCACGAGGGATGAATGTAGTAAAAACTCAAGGGGGACGTGCTGCAGCTTTTGCTGGTAGAGCCCTTTCTACATCCATGCAGATGTCTCAGATGGTCCACGCTCTCACAGCAGGTATTGACGGGATCGTTGGAGGTGTTATGGGTGCTGAAATTGCTCATCACCAAAAACAAGCAGGTATGGCTGAAGCTCACGCTGAAGAATTGAAACAACTTTCTTCTATTCAGAGTCAGTACGCAGGACAAGCGCAACAGCTCCAAGAGCAATCACAACAAAGTTTTAACTCTGCTCTGCAAACTCTACAAAATATTGCTGACTCTCAAACACAAACAACAACAGCTATCTTTAGTTAAGATATTCTTTTGTGTTCTTAAGATAATGAAAAGGCCCAACCGTTATGTTGGGCCTTTTTTATGTAAAGCTGCTGTACATCAGGAAACAATGTAGCCCTGGCGAAATTCTTCATGATAGATTAGTCGACAACCTACAACCATAAAAACAACAGCTAGTAGTAAAGATCCTGATAGACTCTCCCCTAACAATAACCAGCCGTAAAATGCCGAAAATAAAGGCATAACGAGATTACAGAAAGAAAGGAATGTTGAAGAATATTTTCTCAATAACTTCGCATATAGGTTATAGCTAATGAGGTTGGAGAACAATACAAGACAGAAAATTGCCTGAATAAATACGATTCCGTTACTCACAGGAATAGGGTTCCATGTCTCAACAATTATAGAATGTCCTAAAGATAAAACTCCGGATATAAGCATCGCATAGGCGTTTATCGCCATTACCGATAAAGAGGAGTTCTTTTCTATTTTTCTTAATAATGTCCAACCAAAAGCAGAAAAACAGGTCGCTAGCAACAATAACAATTCAGGAATCCCTAATTGCCAACTCCATGTATTTCCAGAACTATCTCCCCCAAAAAATAGATAAGATAGGTAGCCGAATAACCCAAGGCTTAAACCACCTATTTTCTTCATCGTTACAGTTTCTCGTAACTGAATATAAGAAAATAAAGCGGAAACAAACGGAGAAAGCCCGTAGATAAAACAAGCCTTTGAAGAAGATAAGTTTTGTAAACCTAAAAACTCGCAGACATTCGTTAGATAAAATCCAACTACAGCCAAAATTAAAACAGGAATATAAACCTGTTTTGGTAATTTCAAAGATCCTTTTTTCCACAAAACTATTGCTGCCAAAACCAAACCAGCAATAAGCATGCGGCTTCCCGTTACAAATAAAGGAGCTGAAGCCTCCATGGCTAATTTGCTAAAAGCAAAAGATGAGGACCAGATAAAAGCGGTAAAAAACACTAAAAAAATAGACATGAAGAAGTCATTTCTGGAATAGAAAATAGCTTATTGTAAAAGAATAAAGCTTTGGCTCCAACTCAAATATATTTTTATCTATAAACACCTCTAAAAAAATTCTTTATCTTCTCACTTAAATATTAAATTTTTTTTTAAGAAAACTCCCTTGCTTTGATCCGGAAAAACGTTACAATAACAGACTTAGGAAAACTCTTAATGGAGAGAAGATGATCCGCGTAATTTGCAACAATGAAACTTTTGAGCTGCCTGAAGGCGCTACTGCTGCTGATTTCGCGAGCAAAATAAAAAATTCTCATTACTTTGCTGGCGTTGTCATAAACGATCAAATTAAAGATCTATCCTCAACCCTAAAAGAAGGAGATACTCTAAGATTTGTCACCTTCGAAGATTCTGAAGGACGAGAGATTTTTCTACATACTTCTGCTCACATCTTAGCTCAGGCTGTATTACGTCTCTGGCCCAAAGCTATTCCAACAATCGGTCCTGTTATAGATCAGGGATTCTATTATGATTTTGCAAATCTTTCGGTAAGCCAAGACGATTTTCTCATGATCGAAAATATGATGGAGCAAATAGCTCAAGCAAAATTTGAAGTATCTAAAAAAACGTTTCATCATAAACAAGAAGCCTTAAAAGAATTCGCTTCCAACCCATTTAAATTGGAGTTAATCCAAGAACTCCCTGAAGGAGAAAGTATCACAGCATACTCCCAAGGAGAATTTACAGATCTTTGTCGGGGTCCTCATCTCCCCTCTACTAATCCCGTAAAAGCTTTTAAACTCTTACGCACATCAGCAGCCTATTGGAGAGGAGATCCTAGTCGAGAATCTTTAGTAAGAATTTATGGAGTATCTTTCCCCACAACAAAGGAATTAAAAGAACATCTTCATCAATTAGAAGAAGCAAAAAAACGCGATCATCGCGTTTTAGGAGCAAAACTCGATCTCTTCTCACAACAAGAATGCTCGGCAGGCATGCCTTTTTTCCATCCTCGAGGCATGATTATTTGGGACGCTTTAATAGGTTATTGGAAACGGCTCCATCAACTTGCGGGCTACAAGCAAATCTTAACGCCCCAGCTTATGAACCGTAGTCTTTGGGAAGTTTCTGGACATTGGAGCAACTACAAAGAGAACATGTATACTCTAAAAATAGATGAAGAAGACTATGCAATTAAACCGATGAACTGCCCCGGATGCATGCTATATTATAAAACACGCTTACACAGCTATAAGGAATTTCCTTTACGTGTTGCTGAGATTGGTCACGTGCATCGTTATGAAATTTCTGGAGCTCTTTCGGGACTTATGCGTGTACGCGCATTCCATCAAGATGATGCCCACGTATTTCTAACCCCCGAACAAGTGGAAGAAGAAACTCTGAATATTTTAAATCTAGTTTCTGAATTATACTCAACATTTGGTCTTGAATATCACCTAGAACTATCCACACGTCCAGAACAAGCAACTATTGGCAGTGATGAGCTATGGGAATTAGCAACAGCAGCTTTAAAGCGTGCTCTTGTAAATTCCAACACACCTTTCATTATCAATCCTGGAGACGGAGCCTTTTACGGACCGAAAATTGATATTCATGTAAAAGACGCTATTCAACGTACATGGCAATGTGGGACGATACAATTAGATATGTTCCTGCCCGAACGTTTTGAATTGGAGTACACAAATGCACAGGGAGAGAAAAATACTCCTATTATGCTACACCGCGCTTTGTTTGGTTCTATTGAGAGATTTTTAGGAATTCTCATCGAACATTTTAAAGGAAAGTTTCCTCTATGGTTGAGCCCTGAACATATTCGGTTAATCACTGTAGCGGATCGCCATCAACACAGAGCTAAAGAGCTTGCTACCGCATGGCAAAAATTAGGTCTTGTAGTGACCCTGGATGATTCTAATGAATCCGTAAGCAAGAAAATCCGGAATGCACAAAATATGCAAGTCAACTATATGGTCACTTTAGGAGATCGGGAAATAGAGGAAAATACTCTAGCTGTACGCACCCGAGACAACCGAGTTTTAAATGCTATGACAGTAGAGACATTCATAAACACTATACTTGAAGAAAAGAACTCTTTGAGTTTAACTCCACTATTGTAGAAAACCCAGATCCAAGGACGAGCATCTCGCATGAAAACCATCGCTGTCAATAGCTTTAAAGGTGGCACAGCAAAGACATCAACCACTCTGCATTTGGGAGCTGCTTTAGCACAATATCATAGCGCACGCGTGCTTCTTATTGATTTTGATGCTCAAGCAAATCTTACTTCAGGACTAGGTCTTGATCCCGATTGTTATGATAGCTTAGCTGTCGTGCTCCAGGGAGAAAAAAATATTCATGAGGTGATTCGTCCTATTGAAGATACGGGATTAGATCTAATTCCCGCAGACACCTGGCTAGAACGTATTGAAGTTTCTGGAAATCTAGCTGCGGATCGTTATTCTCACGAACGATTAAAACATATTTTAGCCTCTGTTGAAAATGAGTATGACTATGTCATCATTGACACTCCCCCGTCTTTATGTTGGCTTACAGAATCTGCATTAATTGCAGCAAAATATGCTCTAATTTGTGCTACTCCCGAGTTCTATAGTGTTAAAGGTTTGGAAAGGCTTTCCTCATTTATTCAGGGCATTTCCTCAAGACATCCCCTAAATATTCTCGGTGTCGCTCTCTCTTTCTGGAACTATCGTGGAAGAAATAATGCAGCGTTTGCTGATTTGATTCATAAGACATTTCCTGGAAGGCTATTAAACACTAAAATCCGTAGAGACATTACGATTTCTGAAGCAGCAATCCATGGGAAGCCTGTATTTGCTACAGCACCTTCGGCGCGAGCTTCTGAGGATTACCTAAATCTGACCAAAGAATTGTTAATTTTACTGAGGGAAATGTAATCCTATGGGAAATCTAAAAACGTTGTTAGAGAGCCGTTTCAGGAAAAACACTCAAGATAAAATGGAAACGCTAACACGCAAGCGTATGGAGGGAGAGCTCTCACCTTTCTTAAGCAGATTTTCCGATATAAAATTATCCCAAAAAGAAGAAGAAAAATTCCGTCAACTTTTAGAAAACTATACATTTGAAGATCAGATTTCTGAAGAAGATTTTAAAAACCTCTGTAATCTCTCTGCACAAATAAAACAAATCCATCATCAGGCAGTGCTCTTGCATGGGGAGCGTATAAAAAAAGTCCGCGATTTATTAAAAACTTATCGTGAAGGGGCCTTCTCTGCTTGGTTACTTATTACCTATGGGAATCGACAAACTCCCTATAATTTTCTTGTATATTACGAACTATTTTCTAATCTTCCTGAACCTTTGAAAATAGAAGCTGAGAAAATGCCCAGACAAGCAATTTATACATTAGCTTCTCGACAAGGACCTCAAGAGAAAAAAGAAGCCATTATCCGCAACTATCGTGGAGAAAGCAAAGGAGAGCTCTTGGATATTATTAGAAGAGAGTTTCCTTTAATTTCTACAGATCGTCGTCAAACTTGTTTGGCGAAACAAGCACTGGCTATACTTTCCAAAGGCTCGCAATTATTAAAAAAATGCTCAGAATTATCTCCTGAGGATCATGCTGCCCTTGAAAAATTGATAAAAAAGCTTCAAAAAGTTAAAAGTAATTTCTTTCCCAATACAAAGGTCTAAATATGGCAGCTAAATCAAAAACACTAGAACTAGAAGATAATGTTTTTCTTATTCTTGAAGGAAATTTAAAAAGAATTTTCGCCACTGCTATTGGCTACACTACATTCCGAGAATTTCAAAATGTTGTTTTTAACTGCTCTAACGGCCAACAAGAAATAGCGAATTTCTTTTTTGAAATGCTCATCAACGGCAAACTCACTCATGAACTTCCTGTAGAACAAAAACAAGCGGCTCAAAGCCTAATGGCTGAATTTATGATGCTCATTCGTGTCGCTAAAGATGTTCATGAGCGTGGTGAATTCATTAATTTCATTACATCAGATATGCTATCTCAGCAAGAACGCTGCGTATTCTTGAATCGTTTATCTAGAGTAGATGGACAAGAATTTTTATTAATGACCGATGTTCAAAATACCTGCCATTTAATTCGTCATCTATTAGCAAGACTTTTGGAAGCACAAAAGAACCCGGTAGGAGAGAAAAACCTCCAAGAAATTCAAGAAGATATAGTATCATTGAAAAATCATTTCGAAGAATTAGAGAAATCTTTTCAATAAATAAAGATTTATGAACAAGAAAAAACGCGTACTTACCGGTGACCGACCAACAGGAAAACTGCATTTAGGTCATTGGGTGGGTTCCATAAAAAATCGTTTAGATTTACAGAATAACCCTGCTTACGATTGCTTTTTCATCGTTGCGGATCTCCACACTCTTACAACGCGAATACGTAAAGAACAGGTTTTAGATGTTGACAATCACATTTATGAAGTTCTTGCAGACTGGTTGAGTGTGGGGATAGATCCGAATAAGTCTACTATTTACTTACAATCAGCAATTCCTGAGATTTACGAACTCTATTTGCTATTTTCCATGCTAATTTCCATTAACCGGATCATGGGAATTCCTAGTCTCAAAGAAATGGCAAAGAATGCTTCCATTGAAGAAGGCGGCTTGTCTTTTGGACTAGTAGGTTATCCTGTATTACAAAGTGCTGATATTCTCCTTGCAAAAGCTCAGCTTGTTCCCGTAGGCAAAGACAACGAAGCTCACGTAGAGTTAACACGTGATATCGCACGCAATTTTAACCGTTTATATGGAGAGATTTTCCCTGAACCTGAAACCCTACAAGGAGAGATTACCTCTTTAGTAGGTATTGACGGACAAGGCAAAATGAGTAAATCAGCAAACAATGCTGTATACCTTTCTGATGATGATGCTACTATCAAAGATAAGATCAGAAAAATGTATACTGACCCCAATCGGATTCATGCGACGACCCCAGGTCGTGTTGAGGGAAATCCTTTATTTATCTATCACGATATTTTCAATCCTAATAAAGAAGAAGTTGAAGAGTTTAAAACACGTTACCGTCAAGGGTGTATAAAAGACGTTGAGGTAAAAGCACGTCTTGCTGAGGAGCTAATCCTGTTCCTGCAACCTTTTAAAGAGAAACGTGCTGAGCTATTGGCACAGCCTCAAATTCTTCAAGAAGCATTGCAACAAGGCACGGAAAAAATGCGTGCTATAGCAAAAGAAACTATGGAAGAAGTCCATAATACCTTAGGGTTAAGCCATAAATGGCGTTCTCGTCTATCGCTATAACTTACTCACGCCCATGATTTTTGAATTACGAGCAGCTTTTTCCCCTTGTGGCGATCAGCCGGAAGCTATTGCTAAACTTACCAAAGGCATACGTAATAGTGTACAATCTCAGGTACTTTTAGGAACTACTGGCTCAGGAAAAACTTTCACGATTGCCAATGTTGTGGCCAATGTTAACCGTCCTACACTCGTATTGGCACATAATAAAACATTAGCAGCACAATTATACCAAGAATTCAAAGAATTCTTTCCCAATAATGCTGTTGAGTATTTCATCTCTTACTATGATTACTATCAACCTGAAGCCTATATCGCTCGCAATGATACCTACATAGAAAAAAGCCTCTTAATCAATAGTGAAATTGATAAATTACGTTTATCTGCAACACGATCTATATTAGAGCGCAGAGATACTTTGATTGTTTCGTCTGTATCTTGTATTTATGGTATTGGTTCTCCTGAAAACTATGCTTCTATGGCTTTAGAGTTGGAAGTGGGAAAGGACTATCCTCGCATAGCACTTGCCGCTCGGCTTGTAAAAATGAACTACCAAGCTTCTCCAGTAGTACAACGTTCAACATTTCGTGAACGCGGTAGTGTTATTGATATTTTCCCTGCCTATGAAAGTGATCAAGCTATCCGCCTAGAGTTTTTCAATGATACCCTATCTTCCATAGAATACAGCGATCCTTTAACTATGATTCCTATGGCGTCAGTAGCCTCAGCCATTATTTATCCAGGATCACATTACGTAACACCCGAAGCTGTACGTGAACAAGCTATACGTTCTATACGTGAAGAATTAGAAGAACGTATGCTGTTCTTCCAGGATCGCCCTATAGAACAAGATAGATTATTCCATAGAACCACTCATGATATCGAAATGATAAAAGAGACAGGCTTCTGTAAAGGAATAGAAAACTATTCTCGTCATTTTACAAAGATGCCTCCGGGAGCACCTCCCGCTTGTCTATTAGATTATTTTCCTAAAGACTTCCTATTAGTTATAGATGAATCACATCAAACTTTACCTCAAATACGCGCTATGTACCGTGGAGATCTATCTAGGAAACAGTCCTTAGTAGAATATGGTTTTCGACTTCCCTCTGCTTATGATAACCGCCCTTTGACTTATGAAGAAGCTCAGAAGTATTTCCATAATGTAATTTATGTATCTGCAACTCCCGGAGAGACAGAATTAAACGAGAGTCGGGGATATATTGTAGAACAAATTATCCGACCCACAGGGATTCCTGATCCCATTCCAGAAATTCGCCCTGCAACAGGACAAGTAGATGATCTACTCGAAGAAATCCGAAAACGCTTATCTAAATCTCAGGAAAAGATTTTAGTAATTTCTATTACTAAAAAACTCGCTGAGGATATCGCTGCTTTCCTTTCAGAATTAGATATCGCCGCAGCATACCTACATTCTGGAATAGAAACCGCAGAACGTACACGTATTCTTGCTGATTTACGTCTGGGAAATATTGATGTACTTATAGGCGTAAACTTACTTCGAGAAGGATTAGATCTTCCTGAAGTCTCTTTAGTCGCTATTCTTGATGCCGATAAGGAGGGCTTTTTACGTAGCACCTCTTCTTTAATACAGTTTTGTGGGAGAGCAGCAAGAAATGTCGCGGGTAAGGTGATCTTCTATGCCGATCAAAAAACACGATCTATAGAACAAACCTTAAAAGAGACAGAACGTCGTCGACAAATACAATTGGATTATAATAAAGCTAATAACATTACGCCTAAGCCTATTATTAAAGCGATCTTCGCTAATCCTATTCCTCAGGGAGGGAAAAAAGAAACTCAAGAGACTCCTAAAGTCCCGCTTTCCATAAAAGAATTGGAAAAACTTATAAAAAAATATGAAAATCTCATGCAGGAAGCCGCTCATGAATTTCGATTTGATGAGGCCGCAAAATATCGAGATAAAATGAAAGCCGCTAAGGAACAACTTCTTTATATCTCATAAAATATTGTAAAAATCTCAAATGAAATCTGCTTGCTTTTTGTAAAATCAAAACCTAATATTGCCATTAAGCTCCCCCTACGTAATTTCATCTGATAAGGTAATCAGCATACCCAGATTATGTTAAATTAGATCTTTGGGGGCTAGTATCCAACCCCTTGACAAAAGAGATCAAAGACTCATGTTAGAAGTTGTCATTTCCAAGATCCAAGCTAGAGAAATTTTAGACTCCAGAGGATATCCAACACTATATGTTAAAGTAACTACAGACGCAGGCACTTTTGGAGAAGCTTGCGTGCCTTCGGGAGCTTCTACAGGAATAAAAGAAGCTTTAGAACTTCGTGATCAAGATAGTTCTCGATTCCAAGGGAAAGGTGTTTTACAAGCCGTAAAAAATGTAAAAGAAGTACTCCTCCCCGTCTTACAAGGAGTTAGTATATTCGATCAAATCCTCATTGACTCTATCATGGTAGAGGCTGATGGCACTCCAAATAAAGAGAAACTAGGAGCTAATACAATTTTAGGAGTTTCCTTAGCAACGGCAAAAGCTGCAGCAGCTACCTTAGGACGTTCTTTTTACCGTTATATAGGAGGATGTTTCGCTCATGTGCTTCCTTGTCCTATGATGAATCTTATTAACGGAGGTATGCACGCAAATAACGGATTGCAATTTCAAGAGTTTATGATTCGTCCTATTGGAGCAGCATCTCTAAAAGAGGCTGTGCGCATGGGTGCAGATGTTTTTCATACTTTGAAAAATATCCTCAATGATAAAAATTTAGCTACAGGAGTTGGTGATGAAGGGGGCTTTGCTCCACAACTAAAATCTAACTCTGAAGCTCTGGATCTTCTTGTACTTGCTATCGAAAAAGCTGGTTTTCAACCTGGCGAGGATATCTCCTTAGCTCTCGATTGCGCAGCATCTTCCTTCTATGATACAAAAGCAGAAACTTATGACGGAAAGAGTTATCAAGAACAAGTTAGTATACTTGCTGATCTTTGCGATCACTATCCTATCGATTCTATAGAAGACGGTCTTGCAGAAGAAGATTTCGATGGTTGGGAATTACTAACAGCAGAACTTGGTGAAAGCATTCAAATCGTTGGAGATGATCTCTTTGTTACTAATCCCGAGTTGATAGCGGATGGTATTAGTAGAGGTCTAGCTAATGCTGTATTAATTAAACCAAACCAAATTGGTACATTAACAGAAACTTCGGAAGCTATACAACTTGCTCATAATCAAGGCTACACAACAATCCTTTCTCATAGATCCGGAGAAACCGAAGATACAACAATTGCAGATCTTGCTGTAGCTTTTAATACAGGACAAATTAAAACAGGATCACTATCACGTTCTGAGCGCATTGCTAAGTATAACAGGCTTATGGCGATAGAAGAAGAACTCGGTCCTGAAGGATTATTTAAAGATTCTAATCCATTTTCTGGAGAATAGAATTGCACACATATCGCTTTCTAGTCATTCCTGGAAAGCGATTATCTTTTTATAACATCTCTTTGTTAAATATCTTATTTTTTTCCTTAGATACGCTATAAAGATATAAAACTCTCCTGACACGTTAAATAGTAGATGTCTGCTTAAGCAAAATTTTCTATATATTTAAAAAAACGAAAAAAGAAGGTTTATGAAGATCGGAAACGATCTTACAAATGCCATCTTATAACTACTCATTTAATGTAGATGATCCCTTTTACAAAAACGATAGGCTATCGTTTGTGGTTAGCATGTGTAGCTGCAATATTAATTCCTCTGGGGATTAATATCGTCCTACTCAACCTCAGACAATACCACACTACAGTTTCATCGGTTACAGTAGCTTTTAAAGAAAATGCTGCTTTTAAAGTGGATACTCTCATGCAAATAGTTCCACTAAATGCTGATGTTTTAGCACTATTCTCAGAAGTTCTAGATCTTGATGAGGGGATTCCCTCAGTTCCTAATGTTGAGCTTAGTAATGAAATGCAAAGAATATTCAGCTCAACATATGACGAAATCTCTTTAATTAAGCTCCAGTCTAATGGAGAGAAAATTGTTGTGGCCTCTAGTCTTCCGAACCATCTTGGAGAAAATTATCAAAATAAAATAGACATTCCTAACAATTTGCCTTTCTCAGCAACATTTAAACAATCTTCAGATGGTCATGAAGTTTTTTCAATAATGCAGGCAAACATCTTCGATAATGATACTCATGAACTTCTAGGTATTCTTTATACAACACACAATGTTGAAAAATTTCTCGAAGATATTCTTGTAAATACTCAGGCCTACTTCACTATAAAAACAGCTATTTTATCTAAAGATGGAATCATCTTAAAAGCTTCTGACCCCGACTTAGATCTTCGATCTATTCACGATAATGTTACTGAAAAACAATTTTGCGATACTTTCTTGGATGAAAGTACCTGCCCAAAAGGGATTTCTCTAAAGCCCCTCTCACTAACTCCCTTATCTATAGAACCAAATTTTTTCTCTTTTAAAAATGGGGATCGGGAAATATGGAGCTATCTCGCTAACGTCCCTAATATGGATTTACATGTTCTCTCTTATGGGACAAAGGCAGAGCTCTTTTCCTCATTCTGGAAACGTACGTTAATTTACTTTGCTTACTTTTTATGCGTTGTTTTAGGAAGTATTATCGCTTATCTCGCTGCCAAAAGATTATCTTTGCCTATTCGCAAACTTGCCACAGTCATCATACAAACAAGAAAAAATATTCGAGATCCCTATGTTGATGATTCCCTAGGATTCGAAGTGAATAGGTTGGGTCATATTTTTAACGCCATGGTACAAAGTCTAGACCAACAGCAAACCTTAGCAGAAAAAAATTATGAAATAAAAGAAAGTGCTCAAAATGCTCTTCGTCTTGGCGAGCAAGCTCAGCAAAGACTTCTGCCCAATACTCTTCCTAATTATCCTCATACGGAATTAGCAAAAGCTTATATCCCTGCTATTACTGTAGGGGGTGATTTCTTCGATGCCTTTATCGTAGGTGAAGGTGATCAAGCTACATTATTTTTAATCGTTGCTGATGCTTCTGGGAAAGGTGTCCACGCTTGCGGATACTCTTTATTCCTGAAGAATATGCTGCGTACATTCCTATCACAAATCCCTTCGATAAAAGAAGCTGTAGAACAAACAGCCTCTCTATTTTATAAAAACACCGCTGATTCAGGAATGTTTGTCACCCTATGTGTCTACAGTTACAATTATAAAACAGGAGTTATAGAGTTTTATTCCTGTGGTCATAATCCTGCGTGTTATCTATCTCCTAATGGAAATGTTTCCCTCCTCTCTCACCGAGGAATGGCCTTGGGATTTCTTCCTAATATTCCTGATGTCCCTACAGAAAGTTTCCACCCAGCTCCAGGATCTTTGATTGTCTTATATTCAGATGGAATTACAGAAGCTCATAATAAAGATTTTGAAATGTTTGGTGAAGAACGGTTAAAAAGCATTGTACAAACCTTAGTAGGGAAAAGCGCAGAAGATGCTATGCATTCTTTAATGCTATCTGTGAAAACTTTCGTAGGAAATTGCCATCAACATGATGACATTACCTTGCTGATTCTTAAAATATCGGACTCATGAAACAAACTTTTACCAAACGCATTTTGCTGTTCCTTTTTTTGGTAATTCCGATTCCTCTAATTTTGAATCTGGTAGTTCTATCATTATTTTCTTTTTCAGCAGCAAAAAATAATCTCATGGAAAATCTCCATACCCATGCGACAAACTTTAGCTTAGAATTTGAAAAGAAACTCACCATTCACAAAATCTTCCTCAAACGTCTAGCAAATACTTTAGCGCTTAAAGCCTACGCATCATCATCAGAGGATTTCTACTCTCAAGCTTATGATGAGATGTTCGCCCTATCCGATATGGATTTCTCCCTCTGTTTAATCCCTCTTCTTAATGGAAACATAAAAACAAAAAATCCTCATGATCCATTTATTCACTATTTAAAAAGTCATCCTGAAATAAAAAAGAAGCTCAGCATGTCTGCAGGAAAGGCATGTATCATTACTATCTCTTCAGAGGCTTCCTCGAATTTTCCTAAAAACTATCTGGTGATTACTGAAGATATTGAAGTATGGAACTCACCAACAAGTTCAGGATTGCTTGTCAGTTTTTATCCCATGGATTTCTTACAAAGAGATTTATTTAAATCTCTGCATTTAAAAAATGAAGATATCTGTCTATTAAACAAATATGGAGAAGTCCTCTTCGCTTCAAATTCTCAATTCTCTTCAGAAGTATTTTCCGTAGATATTCCCGACCTTCCTAAAATTACTGCCAGGAAACAAGCTATCCCCGTTGAAATAGCTCCAAAAATACTGCAAGAACACAGTCTCATAAGCGTAAAAATAAACAATAAAAAATATCTAGGCATTGTTTTAAATAAACTGCCTATTCAGGGAACCTATACCCTATCTATCATTCCACTTTCTTGGTTTATCACTAAGGCCATCCGTCTTCCTTTGAATGTAATTTTCTTCTACTCTTTGGCCTTTATCCTAATGGGGTGGATACTCACGAAAATCAATAAACGGTTAAATCAGCCGATTCAAGAACTTACAATATGTATGGAAGCCGCGTGGAGAGGAAATCATAATATCCGTTATGAACCTCAACCTTATGGATATGAAATTAATGAATTAGGAAATATCTTTAACTGCACATTACTATTACTGCTCAATTCAAGAGAAAAAGCAGAAATTGAACATACCTCTGGAGATAAGCTCCAAAAAGAATTGGCTATTCTTGCCTCCCTACAACAAACACTACTTAGCCCTACTTTCCCAGAATTTCCTAATGTCTCTTTTATATCCAAACACCTTCAAGGTATTCAGCTATCAGGCCATTTTTATGGATGGAAAGCCTCCATCCCTGAAAAGAATCTCATTGGCGTTGTAGGCCTTGCTGGAGATATAGGACTTCCATCCTATCTTTATGCTCTATCTGCACGAAGTTTATTCCTTGCTTATGCAAATCTTTCCTCTTCTTTAGAGAAAATAAGCTCTAATACTTTCGATGCCTTTGGGAAAACCACAGAGGGTGATGAAGCGACAGTCTCCATGACCTTTATTCGCTACTGTTCAATAGATACTACTTTGTCCATTCTATCAGTAGGAGAGGCGCCTCCTATAACCTTTTTAAAAAGGCAGGAAACATTTTTCCGTCTTACCTCGCCCACTAAGCAAAAAATAGAACCCGGGGATATTCTTGTCTGTATTACAGGGAATTATGAACTGACTGAATATCTCATGCGTCTACCTATTGAAGAGCTCATTAAAGATCCTTTAGCACCCCTAAATTCAGAAAATTTCATAGAGACTCTTACAGAAATGCTGAATAAAGAAACGCAATCACAAATAGATGGAACTTTAAGTTTCCTGTCTTTCAGTTGAGTGGAGATTTTGAATCGTTATACTTTCACTACCAGGTTCTGAAAGCAATTTAGGCTCCTTCCCCAACCATAACAATAGTGCTGAAATTACAAGGGCAATAACACCAACGATGGTGATGCCGGAGATAACAGTTACAAAGATTGGTGAAGTTACTGCTAAACTGATCAAAACTAAAGCTGCTCCAACAATGACAAAAACTATGAAGATTTTATTAATTTTTGATAATTTTGACTGGTGAGTCTGCACAAATTGCATAACTGTAGGACAGTAAGGTTTTAGATGTCCCTGTATACTCACTTAATACTCATTAGTTTAAAAATAAAACGAAACATGTTATCCATTAACGTCTTTTCTTACAAAATGATAAAAACTTCCTAACAGTGGTTCTTGAGGGTTTTTTTGTACTTTTCGTTACAGTATACTCATCCTATTCATTCTATGAACACAAATAATCTTCTCTTATTAAAATAACTTTTCTTGAGTTTTCCTTCAGGGAATCGTTTGCTGACAGAAACGAGGAATTCATGATAAGAAATAGGAAAAGTGCAAAGTTTTCTCTGTATTTCCTATGTCACGACTGGATTTTTTTGTTTTTGATTCACTAGTTCTTAAGCAAAAGCATAATGAATTAGAAGAGATCTTCTGCTCAGAAGATAATGATCTATTTCGCACTTATCAGACGACTTCCCTACAATCACCCCTAGCAGCGAAAAATCTCACTATAGCAAGAAATGCAGCACGTTATATTCTCGCAGAAAATGGGGAGATCGATATAGCTAAAGTCGTAAAAGCTATAGAACATCTAACAAAATGTCTCTATCCTCTAGGTCCTCATAGACATAATGAAGCTAAGCCTAGAGAACATCTGCTAAAAATGCTTCAAGCTATCAAACAAGAATCTGAGATTAAAGAAAGAATCAGAAAGCTTTTTGTTCCCTCTTATAAGAGCATTCAAGAGCTCATTCGCAATACTTTAGCTTTACCTCCTGAGATTGCTTTAACACCTATTCATGCACGTCAAGCAGCTCTCACCGCAATGTTTTGTTATCTACGTCAAGATGTTGGCTCATGCTTTGCAACTGCTTTTGCTATTGTCATTCACCAAGAATATCCTACATTATTTATAAAAGATATTGATGATCTACTAACCTCCGGCAAACTTACAAGAATCATAGGCACAAGAGAAGTCTCCGTACCTATAAATCTATCAGGATGTATTGGAGAATTGTTTAAGCCATTAAGAATATTAGATTTATATCCCGATCCTATAGCAAAACTTTCAGCATCTCCAGGTTTACAACGCGCATTCGAAGCTGCTGGCATCGTGGATACTTTGGATGATCCTCAAGTTCGTGTTCAGCAATTTTTGGCTCATGAATATCTTCTAAATAAACTACAGCATGTCGATGATATCATAACAACTAATGAAGTCATTCAAAGCACGTTGTTACACCATTATCAAATTACCGCGAGCTCCGTACGCTCCATCTTATTTCAAGAAGGCTTCTACAGTAAAGAGCAAGTCTTGTCTATTGAGAATTCTCATAGGCTTTCGCAAACACAAAGAATCTACAGTTATCTCAATGCATACGAACAAGCTAAATCTGCCTTTATCGGTGATACGCAAAATCCCCTATTAAAATCCTGGGAATATACATTAGCAACCCTTGCCGATTCTAACGATTCATCAACACTAAATCATATTCGTGTAGCTCTAGGATGGCATCATGATGATCCTGATAGCCTAGCCCATATTATCCAAACGTTTGTAGAAGAAGAAGTTGATAATGCTCGTGATCTTATACAACAATGTGAGCAGACCTATAACGAAGCACATGCTCAGCTTGAATACATAGAAAGTCGCATGAGAAATCCGTTAAACGAACAGGACAATAAAATCTTGCTCATGGATCATTTGCGTTTTCGTCAAGAGCTCAACAAAGCTCTTTATGATTGGGATACCGCTCAAGAAAAAGCAAAAAAACTCTTCGCTCTTCCTAATTTCTTACTCTCCTTTTACACAAAAATCATTCCACAATATTTCCGTAGTTCTTACGATGCCTTCATCCAAGAATTTTCTCATCTTTACGCAGATTCTCCAGCAGGATTTCGTATCCTTTTTACTCATGGAAGAAGTCATCCAAACACATGGTCTGCGATCTATTCGATTAATGAATTCATCAGTTCTTTATCAGAATTCTTTTCCTCAACAGAAGTAGAGCTATTAGGAAAACATGGAGTTTTAGGATTAGAGAAAGAAACTTCAGCTCTTATCCATCGTATTATTTCTTCCCTACATAAAAACTCTTTCCAAGAAGCTGCAATAACACGCATTCTTCAAGGATATAACCTTCCTGTACCCCAACCTGTTCTTAATAATTTAGACAAGATTTCTCATACGCCTTGGGTTTATGTTTCTGGAGGAACAGTAGAAACTTTATTGAAAGATTACTTCGAAAATTCTGAAGAACTTACACACATCGAAAAACATCCTGAAAATGCTCATGAGTTAGCAGCTTTCTTCTCAGATGCTTTAAAAGATCTACCCTCAGCGATAAAAAGCTATTTAGAAGATGGCTCACATTCATTAATAGCTTCATCTCCAACACATGTATTTTCCATAATTGCAGGATCGCCTCTATTCCTTGAAGCATGGAATAACGACTGGTATAGCTATACCTGGTTACGTGATGTTTGGGTAAAAAATCATCAAGATTTCCTAGCTGATACAGTATTAAATCAACAGGGAATCTACACATTTATAGAAAGATTCTGCACAAAATATAGTCTGGAAAAGTTTACTTATGATTTTCATGATTTCTGCTCTGACCACTCTTTATTACTTCCCGAACTCTATGAAAAAGCGTCGCGATTTTTACAAGAAACTCTACCAAGATCAAAAAATATCTTCCTCTTATATCAAAGACGCTTAGCTCATCAAATTGTCCAAGATATTCCCTATACTTCTGATCAACAACTTCCAGAAGTTTTAGATAGTGTTTGCTCTTATTTAGGAATTTCCTCACGAATTACTTATGAAAAGTTCAATAAACTCATAGAACAATTTATTCCCAGTTTCTCCTTATTATCGTCAGGAGAAATTCGTCATCTTTTTAAAGGATTGATGATGGAAAGCTATCAGCAGTTGTACTTTGAAGAGGACATCTTTTTAAGATTAGCAACAGCTATGCGCCATCATAATCTCGCCTATCCAGCTCCTCTACTCTTTGGAGATAGTAATTGGGCATACAGCTATTTCGGATTTATTCTTCATCCAGGAACTCAAGAAATCGATCTCTGGCAATTTAACTATGCCGGTTTGCAAGGATATCCATTGGAAAACATAGACAAATTGCTTTCTGTTTCAAGACCTTGGACTCTCTATGCAAATCCTATAGACTATGGCATGCCACCTCCTCCAGGATATCGTAGTCATATGCCTAAAGGATTTTTCTAATCCTCATCATTATCTTTTTTCTTCCTTTGGAAAATCAAACGAAATAAAGATTTTAAAGAATATTTGGAAATTTCTCTTCCCATTGCAGAAATACTTTCTGTTAAGGGAAGCTTTTTAGGGCATACACGCACGCAGTTGTGTGCTTGTCCACAACCTTCTATACCTTTCTTTCCCATAAGGCTGCGTAAACGTTTTTTAGACTGCTTATCTCCAGGATACGTATTAAACAAACGTGCCTGAGCAATAGCTGCTGGTCCAATAAAATCATTATGCTCATTAATTTGAGGACAAGCTTCCGTACAACATCCACATGTCATACACATAGATAAGGCATACATTAGCTCTTGCTGTTCTTGTGATACCTTCACACCACAATTTTCTCCATCGGTATCGGCAGCTACCCAACCTTGAATCTTTTGTAAATTATCAAACATAATCGAACGATCAACAATAAGATCACGAATTAATGGAAACTTCGTTAACGGAGCTAAAACAATTTCTCGAGATCCTGTTTCTTTTATGTACTCTTCTATAAGTGCAGTGCATGCCTGACGAGGCGTACCATTTACCAATAATGAACAAGAACCACAAACTTCTTCTAAACATCCTTGTTCCCATACAACAGGATTCACCGTCTCCCCCAGGATATTTACAGGACGTTTTTCGATTTCCATAAGAGCACTAATTACATTCTCTCCTGGATGTAACAGCAATTCAAAACTTTCCCAATATTGTTTTCCTGGGGTTCCCCGATAGATTTTCAATATAAAAGTTTCAGGAGTATCCATAGTCCTCTCTTTATTTATATGGGCAAACGAATGATTTCAGGAACGTTGGCAAACTCGATTTTCCCTGTCGAAGATTTTGTATAATCTCGTAATGTAGGTTGCACGTGACGCGTATCTACCGGTTTGTAAGTAATCTCAGGTTCTTCAGGAGAATATGATGCTAATGTTGTCTTTAGCCAATGGACATCATCACGCTTAGGGAATTCTTCTTTATAATGAGAACCTCGGAATTCATCTCGCAATAGCGCTCCTTTTGTAATCGCTAATGCTAGCTCTATCATAGGGCCCATCTGACGGACAAAATGGAACGTCTTATTGGCAAACTGTGAAGAATCATGTACAGAAACTTTTTGGAGTCTCTCTCTAAATATTTTCAACTGTTCTAGAGTATCTCTTAAATCTTTGTTATTGCGTTTCACAGTAACATTTCCAACCATGACTTTGGCGATCTCTTCATGTAAAACAAAGATATTCTCTCCCCCACTTCTTGAAAGTAAAAGAACATTTTCTTCCTTCTCTTGCTGAAGAGCGTCAGTAAAATCCGTAGAATTTGTTGGACAAGAGCCAAAAGCAGTTATGAAACGTGCTGCCTCTTCTCCAGCAACAAGTCCTGCATATAAACAAGATAATAATGAATTCGCTCCTAAACGATTCGCTCCATGATATTGGAAATCAGATTCCCCACAGTTGAAACATCCTGGAATATTTGTCATTTGACGATAACGACTATCGCGATCGGAATCATCCGCAGCAGGCCAATCTACCCAAGCACCACCCATGGAATAGTGCACGGCTGGGAAAATTCTCATCGGGACTTTATCAGGATCTTCTCCAGTAAATTTCCTATAGATATCTAAAACGACTTCTAGCTTATGTCGTGTGGAGGCTGGTAGATGAGTAACATCTAAAAAGACTTCCATACGTCCATCAATTCCTAACCCTGCTTCACATACCTGTAAGATAGCTCGAGCACCTACATCACGGCTAACTAAATTTCCATAAGCAGGATACATTTCTTCTAAGAAATACCAAGGTTTTCCTGTTTCTCCACACGGACGTTGCGAACCATCAGGAAAAGTAATTGTCTTTGAGGCATCTCCAGGAACCCAAACGCGTCCACCTTCGCCACGAACAGATTCAGATATTAACCGTAGCTTATCAATACCAGGAATTGCTGTAGGGTGAATTTGAATAAACTCTGGATTTGCATAGGTCATTCCCTGTAAGAATAATCGTCCATTTGCTGCTCCTGTACAAAATGTCGAGTTTGTAGACATTTTGAAAATAACTCCTGGACCGCCTGTAGCAAAAATAACAGCGTCTCCCTTAAGAACTTCCAGACGATTATTGAATAAATTCATCAATACAATCCCACAGGTTCTGCCAGAACTGTTAGTAATTAATCTTACAAATTCATGATTTTCGAATTTGTTAACTTTCCCCTGTCTTTCTCGACGGCGCACCTGTTCGTCTAGGGTATACATAAGCTGCTGTCCCGTAGAGGCTCCACAAAATACTGTACGATGATATAGAGTCCCTCCAAATCTACGCACATCTAATTCTCCATTAGGAGTGCGATTAAAAGGACATCCAAAATTATCCAACATACGGATAATCCTGGGTGCTGCCAAACACATTTCTAAAATAGGAGGTTGATCTGCTAGGAAATCACCTCCTTTGATCGTGTCGTATGCATGTATGTAAGGAGAATCTGCTTCTTCATGTTTAAGATTAAGAGCGGCATTTATTCCTCCCTGAGCACATACAGAATGAGATCTTTTTACTTTTGTCAATGATACAAGATCAACAACGATACCGTAATCCGCCAATTTCATTGCCGCTGACAACCCTGCTAAACCACCACCGACGACAATAACTCTACAACCCTGTGCTTCCATAATCTTATGCCACGCTATACAAATTCCAAATCACACTAATGCCCATGGCAGCGACAACAACCATGGCAAAATAACACAAATTACGTAAAAGAGCCTGAGACCGTAAAGATATAACAACTCCCCACCGGGAACAAAATGTCCAAAAACCATTAAACCCATGAAATGCAGCAGCCATCACAAGTATAGTATAGAAAATAGCCATCCATAAAGATCCCAAAGAATCACGAACAATATACAGAAAAGCCGTCCCTACATTGGGCGTAAGAAGGTATTCCTTATTTTCTGACAATTTAGAAACAGCACTACCTTCAAGATCCTCTTTATCCAAACGGATAGTTCCCATTTGAGGAGCTGAGAAATTTATAGTGAAAAATCGTTTGGTGCCACGAACTATCGCTGAATAACGAGAGGAATCAACATCCACAACATAGTATGTTTGTCCATGCAGCTCTACATGAACAGGATAACGAAGAAAACGAAACTGAACAACGTGAAAAATAAGTCCAAAAAGTAAAATCCATGCTGTTCTTCTCTGCCAAGTGTAAGCAATGTTTCTCGCATAAATCAAAGCAGGTTTACTACCGTCAGATTTCCCAGAATTACTCTGGGCGTGGAAAAGATAGACTATACCTATAACAGCATGAGTTATAAAGGGTAATGCTAAAAAGGAGATTTCTATAATCTTCAGACCAGGAATCTGATGGAACTTACTCACCAACTGAACAAATCCCTTTCCCTGATTAAAATAAGAAGAAGCAAGCATATTCGTAAACATATGCTCACAAAGAAACAACGTAAATGCAAATCCCGCTAAAGAATGAACACAACGTAAAACAAAGCTGGTGTAGTACTTCCATGGCTTCTGAGTCATCTCAGAACATGCTTCCCTTTCATTCATCGTAAGCCTTTATTTCACAATCTCTTTTTCTAGCAACCATAAAAGCTTAAATAGAATTATGTGAAGCTATTTTTACTAGCAAATCAGAGATAAGGCTAACCTTTTTTACGACCCTCTAAAAATCGTAAAATATTACCTCGAGCTATATCTGCAAGCTCTTGAGAGTCGATACCATGAATATTAGCAATAGTCTCAATTGTATATGCTATGTAAGCAGGCTCATTTTTTTTACCACGATAGGGAGTCGGAGCTAGAAAAGGAGCATCTGTTTCTATTAACAAATGATTAAGAGGGATTTGGGCAACTACAAAACGTAAATCCTGAGCATTTTTAAACGTAACAATGCCACTAATAGAGACATACCATCCACGAGAAATGAGCTCCTTAGCCTCTTCTAAAGTGCCTGTAAAGCAATGCAGCATCCCAGGACAAGAGCGTTCATCATGATGATAATATTGATCTATCATATGGAAAAAATCATCGAAAGCACCACGACAATGGACAACCAAAGGCAATTCACATTCTAAAGCTAAAGACAAATATTTCTTCAGAACCTCTTTCTGACGCTCTTTGGCTAGATCATCTGTGCCGAAACAATAATCTAAGCCTACCTCACCAATAGCAGCTAATTTTCCAGACTGAGCTAAACCTTGAAAGTATTGAAAATGCTCGTCTATATCTGTATGGGCATCTTGGGGCGGAGTTCCAGCGACATGATAAAAACGCAATTCTGGGAAATTCTCTGCATAGTTAAAAGATTTATTCAACTCGTCAATAGTTGTTGTTACATTAACAAAGAGGGAAACTCCGGAATCTTTTGCACGATGAATAACATCAGTAGCATCTTCCATAAACGCTTCATCCGAAAGATGTAAATGCGCATCAGCTAAATCCATAACCCCTCTCCTTAAAATCTCGACGCGAGGAAATGTACAATCATACATCTCCTAGTAAAATATCTTCAAAAGAATCGATCTTTTAAGAAGCATTTCTTAAATTAAGAAAAAAAAGAGTGTATTTATTCAAATACACTCTAAAAAGTCTAACATCTAAAGTTATAGATTAATTTTTAGAAAAGACCATATCTTCAAGAACTGATTGCGTAATCTTTTCGGGAAGCACTATAGGTTCCGACTGATCAGCAGGATAATAGACATAGGAAGGAACGCTTGCTCGTCCTAAACGCGCTAGCTCCTCAGTAATACCCGGATCCTTACGTGTCCAATCTGCCTCCAGGGTAACTACCCCGCGTTCTTTAAACATCTCCTGTATAGCGGTTCCATATAATACAGGCTTGTTCATCTGACAGGTTAAGCACCACTTAGCTGTGAAGTTTACAAATACAGCTTGCCCCTCTTTACGCAGCTGCGCAAGTTTTGTTCCAGAAAAAGGCTGCCAAGAACCTCCTCCCTGAACTACTACAGTTTCTACTTCTTCTGTGAAATTTCTAGAAGCCATAAAGCTCAATGATAAGGCTCCTGCCACAAATCCAAAAAATAATGTCGAAGCAAATACTCTCTGTTTCTTAGGAGAAACAGGTGTTCCCCATTTCCCTAGAATCCATGCTCCTAACCCAGCAAGCCACAATCCAGCAAGCAAGATAATTAACGCTGTAGTACTTGTTTCTGAACCAAAAATCCACGCTAACCAAGTTACCGTTCCCAATAACATGAATCCAGTAAGTTGCTTAAATGTGCTCATCCAACTTCCAGGTTTAGGAAGAATGGATAACATCTTAGGAAATACAGAAAACACAAGATAAGGTGAGGCCATTCCCAAGCCAATAGAGGTGAATATCATCAACTGCTTGATAAATGATAGAGACATAACCAAACCTAATATGGAACCTAAAAATGGTCCCGTGCAAGGTGTTGTTACTAAAGTAGCTAATACTCCATTAAATACAGCTCCTACAGCTTTATTCTTAGAAGCTCCCGACTCTGTAGACTGAAGTTTTCCACCAAGGTTAGCAAACATCGTTCCCATTTCAAATAAGCCTAAAGAGCTCAAAGCAAACAGGAAGAATACAATAATCAAGGTGGCTACAAACATAGGTTCTTGAAGCTGAAAACCCCAACCAATGTTATGACCTAACATTTTTAGAAGAAAAGCGACTCCTGCCAATCCCCAAAAACAGCCCACCACTCCTAAAGTAAAACAAAGACCATTGACAATCACTGAAGAGCGATGTTCTCCTGCAGATTTAATCAATCCATAAACCTTAAGAGTTACTAAAGGCAAAACACAAGGCATGATATTAAGAAGAAGTCCCCCGAGGAACGCCATCGCTATAATTGTCATATAATTCCAGAATTCCGAGGTTTGTCCAGAATCACTAATTTGACCCTGGATAACGAAAGACTCGATCTCTCGACCCGCGCTATCCGTAAGTAATAAAACACCTCGCAATTCCTGATTCTTCTGAACTCCCGACAGGGTTTTAACCTTAAGTTTCCAGGCTATCCCAGAAGTCTCATTTATCGCCTCTTCAGAATAAGCAAAGATTTTATCAGCCTTCTCCGAGATAAACCAAGCTTTCTCTGCTCGGTTTGAGCTGCCAATAATATTTAAAATAAGCTCACCTTCTTGACTACGTCCTAATGTAATCGTCTGATCATCCTTCAATAAACGTGGTCGAGATTGTAGAGTTTGAGCAAACTCTGCGGATCTTTCAGGATGTAAAGGAGCAACGCCATCGCGATACGGCAACGACAGCTCTAAATCGACATTCCCAGGGACGCAACTCTCTCCGCAAGCCAACCATTCCACATGAGCTTTTAATACTATAGATTCATTATCAGCGCCACTTTCGGGAGCACGGATATCTGCAACTATAAATGCATTATCATCATAACCAAAGAATGTCGTACCGTCTTCTTCGAAAACCTTTGGAGCAGGCCAATGCTCCTCCTCAACGACAAACCCCTTGGGTAAATTCCAATTAATTCTTAATGGGCTACCCACTTCTCCTGGGTTTTTCCAATAAATATGACTTCCTCTAGGAGCGGATATTTTAATCCCCAATCTGAATATTCCACCTTTAGGAATATGAGAGCCCTCAGAAACTAGAGTAGCACCTGGCAAAGCTTTTTCCTCTACTACGGGCTCTGCAGCACGCAATTTCTGACCATGCGCACTAAAGGCAGGCAGAGAAATTAGAAAAGCTACCAATATAGTTTGAAAATGCTTTTTGATTTTATTCAAAATAACTCCAATTATTTCTAAATCAGGTAGATAATTATACACTATATATAGTTTTATTTTTATAAATGCTTTCGTAAATTTCTTTAACAAAACCTACTTGGCTCTATACCAGAATTTTGATAGGATCGTCTTTTGTACAATCCCCTCATTATGTAAAGAATTTTATACTCTATGTTGCAATTCACCCATAATCCAATTATCCAGGCCTTCAGAGAAGCCGATCTTTTCGGTAAGGGGATATTCTTTAGCTTATTGATTCTTTCCCTATGCACTTGGACGGTACTACATCAAAAGCTTGCTATTCAAAAAAAATTTCTAAAATCGGGCAAGTCTCTTAAAGATTTCCTGATAAAGAATCGCCATGCTCCGCTATCTTTAGAAATTCATCCGGAGCTAAATCCATTTGCGGATCTATATTTCACTATTAAACGAGGAACTTTAGAACTTCTCGATAAAAATCGTCAGCAGGCTCCTGATCATGGACCGGTGTTGTCTATAGAAGACATTCAATCTCTGGAGACTCTATTAGGAGCAATTATCCCCAAATATCGTGCAATTATGCATGAAAACAATTTTATCCCTGCCACGACGATTAGCTTAGCGCCTTTTTTAGGTCTTTTAGGGACTGTTTGGGGCATTTTGGTAGCTTTTTCTCATATTAGCTCGGGACAGGCTGAGGGAACAGCGATGATGGAAGGACTGGCAACAGCGTTAGGGACAACAATTATGGGCCTATTTGTTGCTATTCCTTCTTTGATTGGGTTTAACTATCTTAAAGCGCATTCTTCCCGATTAATTCTAGAAATAGAGCAGACAGCATATTTGCTGTTAAATTCTATAGAAGTTAAGTATCGTCAGACAAATTTATGAAACGTATTATCGTTGAAGATACTGAAGAAGATCCCAATGTCAATCTCACTCCGTTAATTGATATTGTCTTTGTTATTTTGATGGCATTTATGATTGCCATGCCTTTAATACGCCTTGATTCCATAGCTCTAGCTCCAGGAACTAAAGAGCATAAGGTTCTCGGGAAAGATGATGAACTTCCCATAACAATAAAAGTATTAGCAGATAATACAATCACACTGAATGATCAGGTTCTTTCCTTAATGGAATTAAAAACACAACTGACCCTTCTATATCAGCGATACCCAAATAGAGTACCTCTGCTATTACAAGATGGCGATACACCTTTTAGATTATACCAAGAAGTAAAAACTACGATAGAATCAGCAGGATTTCACGAACTCCATATAGCTTTAAAAAGCTAATTATGAAAAAGATGCTTCCTTATATTCTCTTTGCAACTTTCCTCCACGGAGTCTGTATTGTTCTCCTTGCATACTCTCCAGTGCAAAAAAAACAACCTAAGCTCCTACCTTTTAAAGAAAAGCTCGTTATTTTGAATGAGTCTCTTTCCATTACAAAAACATGCACAACAGCAACACCTCCGTCACAGCAAGTAGTCAAAATAGAAAAAAAACAACCTAGTGCTCAGAAACAACCTCAAAAACATCCCCCTAAAATTCCTGCTGACAAGAAAAAAATCGATAACGTTAAACCTGTGGAAAAAGAAAAATCCGTATTAAAATCACAGGCAGAAGATAAAACTTCTGTAAAGAAAAAAGCCGACAAAAACACCAAACTCAAAACTATTGCTGATCTTGCAAAAACACTTTCAAAACACCTCGATGATAGTGATGCACGGCTTGCAGATATTTCTCTCCCCATAAGCAGGGAACTCGCCATACACTCATCTTTAGCAGCAACTCAAGAAGAAGAATTGTGCCAACTACTTCGTGAATATATTGTTTTACCTTTTTCTGGAGAAGTTCGAGTAAAACTTGTATTAACACCTCAAGGGAACCTCCAGGAATGTGTTTTGTTATCCGAAATTAGCGAGGCTGAAAAACAACTCGTTCTTATGCGAATTCATGAAATTCCTTTTAAAAAATTCCTAGACAAATACAAAATCTCGAAAAATATCACTTTTCATATTAAACTCCTGAGTAGTGAGTCTTAACACAGTAGGGGCTGTCGGAATGTTACGAAGTATATTTGTCAGTGCCTTCCTTATTTTTGGGATAGTTTCCCTCTATGCTAAAGATTTAGAAGTTACCGTACGTTCTGAAATCTCCCTATTACCAATTCACGTAGAATTGAAGATAGGCCCTAATGACGCAAAACAACAAAAATATCTACGCACATTATGCCATACCTTTATTAACGATTTAGCTCTTGGAGATCGTCTCCAACCCTCCCTTATCAAATCCGAAATTCCTTCTACTCCTTTTAGTATTGCCATTGTTTCTCGTTATCCCGAGATCATATTTACTATAGCTAGAGGTTCTCACAACCATCAGCCATTTCATTCGTTAATACTTACAGAAAACAATGCTAGTAACCGTCAAAAAATACACGAAGCAGCGGATAAGATTCATTATGCTCTCACTAGCGTTCCTGGAATAAGCTCAGGGAAAATTGTTTTCTCATTAAGTAAAAATTCACAAGATTGTGAATTAAAACAGGGAGAAATTTGGTCTGTAGACTATGATGGAGGGAACCTATGTGCTCTTACGCAAGAAAATTCTTTATCCATTACTCCCAATTGGATGAACATAGGAAGCGCTAACCCCTATCTTTATGTCTCTTATAAATTCGGCATTCCTAAAATTTTCCTAGGTTCTTTAGAGAACACCACAGGTAAAAAGGTTCTCAATTTACAAGGGAATCAGTTTATGCCTACATTTTCTCCGAGGAAGAAACTCTTAGCTTTTATCTCAGATACTTACGGGAATCCTGATCTGTTTCTGCAAAGTTTCTCTTTATCAAGGGGGGCTATGGGAAAACCACGAAGAGTATTGAATGAAACTTTCGGGACTCAAGGAAACCCTTCTTTCAGCCCCGATGGTTCTAAGTTAGTCTTCGTTTCTAATAAAGATGGTAGACCTCGCTTATACATTATCCAAATAGATCCAGAAATTCAAACTCCACGTCTACTCACGAAAAAATATAGAAATAGCAGTTGCCCTTCATGGTCTCCAGATGGTAAAAAAATAGCCTTTTGCTCTGTAATTAAGGGAGTTCGTCAAATTTGTCTGTACGATCTTTCTACTGGGAGAGATTATCAGCTGACAACAACTCCTATAGATAAGGAGGGACCTTCATGGGCTATTGATAGTCATCATCTTGTTTATAGTGCAGGAAATTCAGGAGAGTCAGAACTTTATTTATTAAGTCTGATTACCCAAAAAACTAAGAAAATTGTTATAGGATTGGGGGAAAAACGTTTTCCTTCCTGGGGAGGATTCCCTAATAACCAATAAAGAGAATCTTATGAAAAAGAAATATTTAAGCGTTCTGAGTTGTTTACTACTTGCGCTTTTCGCTTTACCTTCTTGCTCTTATCCTTGTGGTGATTGGGATACCGTTTGCGAAGATTGTCAGCATCCAAAAAGAAGAAAACAAAATTTCGCTTTTGTTCCCCTTTATACTAATGATGAAATGAATCAAAATTTCTCAGATGCCTATGATTCTAAGGAAGAGCAATTATATAAAACGAGTAGTCAATCGGTTTCTCTCAGAAATATTACTTTCGCTACTGATAGCTACACAATAAAAGGCGAAGAAAATTTAGCTATTTTATCTAGTCTTGTTCGTCAAATGCAAAAGTCCCCAAGAACAACATTGTATATAGAAGGTCATACTGACGAGCGTGGCGCCGCAGCATATAACCTAGCTTTAGGAGCACGACGCGCTAATGCTGTTAAACAATATCTAATTAAACAGGGAATTTCTGCAGAGCGGTTATTTACTATATCTTACGGAAAAGAGCAGCCTATAAACTCCAGTCATAACGAGCTTGCTTGGCAACAAAATCGTCGTACAGAATTTAAAGTCCATGCACGTTAATTACAAATTCTTGTTCTATTGTGGATTTTGGCTTTCTTTGGGGATTATGCTCCCTATAGATGCTGCGGGTAAAACCCCATCTATACAAACTGTGCTTGCAGAAGTTGAAGATGCTTCTGCAAAGTTATTATGTCATGAAGCCGAAATACAGATGTTAGCAGATCGTATAGATGAACAAGATGGTAAAATCCAAAGACTGTCTTCTGCAAAACCAGAATCTCTTACGAAACAAATCCAGCAATTAGAAATTGAACAAAAAACCCTAGCGAAAACTGTTGCTGTCCTTACAGCTTCTGTAAAGGATATCCAAGCTACCCTAAATAATAAACTTCAAGAAATACAAAAAGACCATAAAACTCTCTCTCAAGATATTCGTCTTTTACGTCGTTCTCTTCTAGCTCTTGTTGATGGCTCTTCTCCTGAAACTTACAGCGATCTTTCTGATGAGGCACCTGCACATATCCATATTGTGAGACCTGGTGAAACCCTAGGTAAAATCGCTGCGAAATATAAAATTCCCGTATCAGAATTAAAAAAACTTAATAAATTAAATTCTGATGTTATTTATGCTAATCAAAAGCTTTGTTTGCCAGAGAATAAGAAATAATCATCAGTTTTTTCATAACTAATATTTACTTCTAACTATAGATAATAAACAAAGTCTTTTGTAGGATCGGAAATAAAGTCCGATTTATCCATAATTCAATGAAACTGACAATTGCTTTATTTGGTGAAGCAGAAAAAGGAAGCTACGACACTGCTTACCTATGTCGCAGCACAGCAGATCTTTACGATCATCTTGGCGGAGGATCTGCAACAACTAGGTCAGGAATAGCCTTAGCCATACAAGCTTTGATGTACAACTACAATGTGCTTTATTTCAGAGTGAAAGAAGAAGGGTATTGCGTGGATAGTTACTTTTTCGGCCTACACTTCTTAAATACTCAGACTAATTTAAAAAATATTATCGCCATGGGTCTTCCCGGTGTTGGAGACCAACATATTGTAGAAGCCTCTAAATCTCTCTGTCGAAAATACAAGAGCTTTCTTTTGTTTTTCGAACAAGATCTCTATGATTTATTAACTTTTAATAAAGTTTTCTAATCAATGGTTCCGAAGTACTCTTTTAAGCCTTCTTCATTAGGAGCCATAGCTTTCTCTCCTTGATGCCAATTTGCAGGGCATACGAGTCCATGATTTTCAAAGAAAATCAAAGCATCTAACACACGGAGCTCTTCATCTATAGAACGACCTAAAGGAAGATCATTGATTACCATATGTCTGATTATACCATCCTTATCGATCAAGAAAGATCCACGGAATGATAATCCTGATTGAGAGTCCAGTACACCATAGAGTTTAGAAAGTTCATAAGTTGTATCAGAAACTAGAGGATAGGTAACACCTTTAACTCCACCAGATCTTTTATCAGTATCTAACCAACGTTTGTGAGTATCGAGATCATCAACGGAGCAACCAATGATTTGTGCACCACGATTTTCAAATTCTTCTAAAGAATCTTGGAAAGCATGAAGCTCTGTAGGACACACATAAGTGAAGTCTTTAGGATAAAAGAAAAGAATAACGTATTTACCACGATAATCTTTCAAAGAAACATTTTTTACTTCGCCGTCAACGACTGCTTGTAGAGAAAAATCTGGGGCAGTCTTCCCAATAAATAGCGATCCCATTACCACCCTATTTTTTATGATTATGCATCGCACCAGAGAGGACTTGAACCTCTGACCACCTGGTTCGTAGCCAGGTACTCTATCCACTGAGCTACTGGTGCACAGCTCTTTCGATAAAAAGTGTAGTCAAGTTAGACCAAATGATCAAGTCTTTCTCCTTATCTTTGAAAAAAAGATCATTCTAAACCAAAAAGATATTACTACATGAGGGGGTGTATAAAATTTATTTACTTATGAATCCTTTGAAAATTAGGTTTCCGGAAAAGATGGGTTTTGCATTTCTTCCGAAGAGTCTGCAATAAAAAACGAACTAGTCAAAAGTAAACAAGAGATAGAAATAGAATATTTCAAAGCAAATTTAATTACTGTGAAAGGATCAAACACTCCTGAAGTAATTAAATTTTCAAAAGCATCATTAATGCAATTATATCCAAAGTAAGGGTCTGGATGCGCTAAAACAGTATCTACTACATATTCTGGAACTTTCCCGCAATTCGTAGCCAAGACTCTAAGAGGAACTTCTGCGGATTGCAACATGCACTTACACCCAAACATTACCCCCTTGGACAATTGCTCAGGGATTTTCACAATAGATGCTGCGCGGGCTAAGGCTGAACCTCCTCCAGGAAGACAACCTTCTTTAAAAGCAGCTTTTATACATTTTAAAGCATTCTCTAAGCGAATTTTCTTTTCTTTGAATTCGTTTTCTGTCGTAGCTTCTAAATATATCTGAGCTACTCCACCAACAAATCTGGCTAAACGCTTTTCTAAATCCTGAGTATCCATTTCAGATTTACTATGCACGATAGCCTGTCGCAAATATTCAATACGTTGTTCTATTCTTTCTTGGTTTCCTTTCCCTTCAAAAAAAACAGTTGTATTTTGTTTAACAACGATTTTCCCTACCCGACCTAAAATATCTAAACTACTCTTATCTAAAGAAATTCCCAATAAATCTCCTACAAGAGTAGCGCCTGTCAAAATGGCAATATCTTCTAAAATCTCTCTACGCTGTTGACCATATCCCGGAGCTTTTATTGCACATACAGGAAGGTTCCCTTTCAGTTTATTAACAATTAAAATAGAGAGAAGCTGAGGATCAAAATCTTCAGCGATGATAATTAAAGGATCACAACTTGTTTGAAAGGTCTGTTCTAAAAAATGAATAAACGATTGATTTAAAGAAGATAATGTCTGGTTACACAATAAGATAGACGCATTTTCATAGACGACTTCCATCGTCTCGGGATGCGTTATAAAATATGAAGATAAATATCCCGAGTTTAACCCTACATGTGTCGTAGCTTGTAAAGTAGTCTCTGTTCCTTCTTTTACTACAAAAACTCCCTCAATTCCTACCCGAGCTATAGCATCGGAAAGGATTTTTCCAATGGATGAATCATAATTGGCTGAGTTTGTAGCTATATGAAATATATCTTCTGTTTCATTGATTTTAACTGCGAGCTTAGTAAGCTCACTATTTAACATTTCTCCGGCAAGTTGAATTCCTTGTTTGATTTCTAAAGGATCTAATCCAACGGCAATACCTTTGAGTCCCGAAGAAAATAACGCATCTGTGATTACGATAGCCGTAGTAGATCCGTCCCCTATCTGAGCTTCCGTTTGTAGTGCAGCTTCCCTAGCAAGTTTTAGACCAGTATTTTCAAAAGCATCAGATAAATTGATCTCTTTAGCTATTGAAGCCCCGTGTTTTGTGACGTAAGGAGGGAAAAGATCCTTTTTGATAACAACATGGGACCCTTGAGGTCCTAAGGTTGTGGTGACGGCCTTAGCTAAAGCACGCACGCCTCGATTTAACGCGCTAAGCCCTTCTAATCGATTCTTGAATATTTTAGACACGTTTTTTCTATGTCTCCCCTAGATTCCAGGGATAAGGCGACCCCATAAGGTCGCTTATAGAAACAACAAAAATTCCTGTCAAACAGAGGAATCCCTAGAGGAAATTACTTTTAATCACCATAGTCAGCTATTAAGAAAGGCTTACGTATATTTTCAAACTTTGTTCTGCCTTCAATACATAATTTTTTTAACGGCCAAATAATATAACGCTCGTTTTGGCAAATATATAAAAACTTTTCTTCTCCTAGACAACGATGAATAGACGTTCTTCGCAAAGGAATTTTTTCCAAAGCTTTAAAAGCATTCTCCACTTGTTTAGGATAAAGAGTCTTTAGCGTTCCTAAAATTGTACACTGCGTTTCCATGGGAAGAAATTCTTCAGGCTTTTCTAACATAAGTAAAACTCCCGAACAAAATTCCATCTTATATTTACCAAAAAAAGGTTCGTAACAAAAAGGATAGAACATTACTCCTGGTAACCGTGCTTCATTTAACTTCTTCGCAACAAGATTACCGTCCATCCAGGGAGCTCCTATTACTCTAAAAGGAAGAGTGTAACCTATACCAATACTTGATATAGATAAAGCTCCTATAATCCCTGTTGCTGCATAAAAAAAAGTCGTTTGTGCATCAGGAATTTGTGGGCTGGTAGGAATCCAACTTAATCCAGTTTGAGAGAATATCATCGAACGTTTCCATCCCTGCATGGGGACGACAGATACCTGAGCATAAGGCGCATACTTGGCTTTATAAAATAACGCGAGTTCCCCGGGAGTCATTCCGTAGCAATAAGGAATTTCTGGAGCATAATCTGATTGAGACGTAGGCATGGGACCATCGATTACCTTACCTCCCATGGGATTTGGACGATCTAAGATGATCAAAGTCTTTTTATACTTTTGTGCAGCACAAACTAAATGAAGTAATGAAGACACGAAAGTATAGGAACGCACTCCAATATCTTGTACATCGTAGATTAAAACATCACTACCCTGCACAGCACATTCGGGAATGTCTTTAATACCATAGAGAGACACTATACGCACTCCTTGAACTCCTGGAGCAGTTCCTGGAGTTTCTGCAGGTGCAGTACCATAATAGCCGTGTTCTAATGTGCAAAGGATATTCAAGGAGCATAGATCTTTATGCTCTTGAAAAACAGATAAGGCGTCCTTTCCTTCATTATTAATAGCAGCATTATGAGAAACTAATGTTACTTTCTTACCACGAATCCAAGAAATATAAGATTCATCGTTGAAAATACGATCTAACCCCACAGAAACTTGAGAAAATCCTAAGTAAGGAAATAAACATAATAAAATTAAAAACGAGCATATCACTCTCATAACACCTATCTGCCTATAAAAAATAACATTCTGATAGTTTGTATGTTGGTTAAGTACTGCTAGCAAAAAAGATATCTTTGTGCAACCGTGCTAATAGTTGTGTAGGTGCGTCTATTTCGATTATTTTGTAATATAATCGCGGAAGACACTACAATCGACAAAATTGCTAGTGTGATTTCAAACGAGACAAAAACTTTTAGTTATTTGCTCTTTCCCTTTTGCTAAGGAGAGACCCATGAAGATAGTAATTGCTAGCTCCCACGGTTATAAAATACGAGAAACCAAGACTTTTTTAAAACAATTAGGAAGTTTCGATATTTTCTCATTAACAGATTTCCCTAACTATCACTCTCCTAAAGAAATAGGTTGCCTTCCCGAAGAAAATGCTCTAGCAAAAGGTCTTCATGCAGCAAAAGAGCTGAATTCTTGGGTTATTGCGGATGATACTATGCTCATGGTGCCTGCATTAAATGGTCTTCCTGGCAAACTATCAGCCATTTTTGCTGGAGAAGATGCGTGTGATAAAGATCACAGGAAAAAACTTCTACAAAAGATGCAATCTTTAGAAAGTATTGTAGACCGCTCTGCATATTTTGAATGTTGTATTGTTCTTGCTTCTCCTGAAGGGAAATTCTTTAAAGCTCGAGGAATTTGCGAAGGTTATATTAGTAATCAAGAAAAAGGTTCTTCGGGGTTTGGCTATGATCCATTATTTTTAAAATATGATTATAAACAAACATTTGCTGAACTCTCTGAAGATGTAAAAAATCAGGTCTCACATAGAGCTAAGGCTTTACAAAAGCTAACTCCTTATTTGCAAGACCTGTTGGAGAAACATCTAATCTTTAGGAATTAGCGTTTCTAATGAATGTTTTAAACAGCCGCGAATTTCACGCATTTCTGCAAGTATAGCTTCTGCTCTTAAGAAATCTGCCTCTAAACTTGCTGTAGCGGGCATGCCTTCTTTACCTTGAAGTTTCTGCGTCGCTATGGGCATCTCTAAACTAACTGTAGATTTCGCTGTAAGTCGGTGTGTCTTGTTAAAAAAAACTGTTTGAATACCTTCATTCATGGGAGCTTCCAATTAATCATGGGCTTATTCAGCTTTTTAAGCAGGTAGTTAATTTTTGAAAAGTGCGAACAGCCAAAAAAACCTCTATGTGCCGCTAAAGGAGAAGGATGCGGAGCTGCTAAAATAGCGTGTTTATGCGTGGAATGGAAAAGTAAATCACATTTCTTTCTTGCAGCATTCCCCCATAATACAAAAATGACATGGGAACGGTTTTCTATAAGCTTAGCAACGATAGTATCGGTAAATTGTTCCCATCCCCGACCAGCATGAGAAAAAGGAGCTCCCCCACGTACAGTTAATACAGTATTTAATAATAGAACTCCTTGATCGGCCCAAGATTGCAAACATCCTGTGGTATTTTCTATTCCCAAGTCAGTCTGTAATTCGCGAAAGATATTAATAAGAGATGGGGGCAAACGAACGCCTTTCGGAACGCTAAAGCTTAATCCATGAGCTTGCCCTTCTCCAGGATAAGGATCTTGTCCAAGAATAACAACACGTACAGAATCAAAAGGTGTGCTTTTTAATGCAGTAAAGATATTGTCTTTTGCGGGGTAAATGATTGTCTGAGAATACTCAGATTGTAAAAATTCCCTAAGCTTACACATATAGGGCTGGGACCATTCAGTTTTAAGCTGCTCTTGCCAAGACAAAGGAAGCTGGTCTATAGTAAAGGCATTTTGCATAAACCACCCACTTTTATTATTTGAAAATAGAAATATATTAACCTTCTTAGATTATTTTAGCTTCAGTGATCCTGATTTTTTCAGCCAGAAGCTATAAGTTAGGACACCACTATGCTCACTTCAGAATTAAACGAAGCACAAATTGCAGCTGTCACCTCACCATTAAGTCCTATTTTGGTTCTTGCTGGAGCTGGAGCTGGGAAAACTCGCGTGGTAACATGCCGTATTCTCCATTTAATCAATGAAGGTATTGCTCCTAAAGAAATCCTAGCTGTTACTTTCACCAATAAAGCAGCAAAAGAACTTAAAGAACGTATTTTGCATCAATGCCCTCAAGCTCATGGTGCGGATATTCCTATGGTATGTACATTCCATAGCCTAGGAGTCTTTATCCTACGCCGGTCCATACAAGCTTTAAACAGAGAAAATAATTTTATTATCTATGATCAAAGTGACACGGACAAGCTTCTTAAGCAATGTTTGCAAAAATTTAATTTAAAGAAAACTCTGAGTAATTCGATACAATATCACATATCCCAAGCAAAAAATCGTCTATTGTATCCTGAAGATTTAGATCCTGAAGAATATATTGATCCGGTGGTTTCTATTTATAAAGAATACCAGCAACGTCTAAATGAAACTAATGCTTTGGACTTTGATGATCTTTTATTTCTTACTGTAAAGCTATTTAAGGAATTCCCTGAAATCAGAAAAGAATATAGCGAACTATGGAAAGCTCTTCTTATTGATGAGTATCAAGATACCAACCACGCACAATATATGATGGCTCAGACTATCGCAGGGAAACATCAAAATATATTTGCTGTAGGAGATCCTGATCAATCTATCTACTCTTGGCGCGGAGCGAATATCCATAATATTTTAAACTTTGAAAAAGATTATCCCAGAGCTCTTGTCCTACGTTTAGAAGACAATTACCGTAGTTATGGGAATATTCTTAATGCTGCTAACGCTTTAATTCAAAATAACGCCTCGAGACTAAAGAAAGACTTACGAAGCGTAAAGGGTCCTGGAGAAAAAATTCGTGTATTTCTAGGAAAAACAGACAAGGAAGAAGCGGAATTTGTAGCAGATGAAATCAATCGTCTCCATAGAAGAGCGAATATTCCTCTACGTGATATTTGTATTTTTTATAGAACAAACTTCCAATCTCGCACCTTCGAAGATGCTTTATTACGTAGACGTATTCCCTATGAAATTCTTGGAGGGCTATCTTTCTACAAACGCAAAGAAATTCAAGATATCTTAGCTTTTCTAAGAATGTTCACTGCCAAATGCGATGTTGTTGCCTTTGACAGAATAGTAAATCTTCCCAAACGCGGTTTAGGGCCTTCTACGATTTCTTCTTTAATAGACTACGCTCTCACCAATAATCTACCCATGTTAGAAGCATGTAAAAATGCTTTAGAAAGTCAAGCCGTAAAGTTATCTAAGAAACAACAAGAAGGTCTAAGAAGTTATCTAAGTATTTTCCAACAACTCGAACATGCTTATGAAACCCTCACTCTTAATGAGTTTGTTGTCGCTACCATACGAATTACAGGATACCTTCAAGTATTAAAGGAAGATCCTGATACTTTCGAAGATAGAAAAAGCAACCTTGATGAACTTGCTTCAAAAACTTTTGAGTGGGAACAGCAAAATACAGAGGGCACCCTAGAAAGCTTCTTAGATGATTTAGCTTTAAAAAGTTCTACAGACGAAACAGAACTTATTACAGATCGTGTCAATCTTATGACAATTCATAATGGCAAGGGATTAGAGTTTCGCATAGCCTTTGTTGTAGGCTTAGAGGAAAATCTCTTCCCCCACGCAAACTCTAAAGGAAATTATGAAAATCTTGAAGAAGAACGGCGGCTATGCTACGTAGGAATCACTAGAGCCCAAGATCTCCTTTATTTAACCGCAGCACAAACTCGTTTTCTTTGGGGCACAGTTCGTGTCATGAAACCGAGTCGATTTCTTAAGGAAATCCCTAGAGATTACTTGATTCAAGTACATTAGGTATGTTTCAGCAACATCAAAAGCTTTCTCAAAACTACCTTCCCTCGCTGCGTATGCAGCAGGGATTGCAGATGTTGCAATCTTCAATCACCGAACTTTCTTCTTATGTACTTCAACAAATCATCCATAATCCATTCTTCGACATCTCCTCTTTAGAAGATGAGGAGTGGTCTGTATGTTCTTCTCTACCTTCTATAGACGCTGCATATTCTCGTCCCGAATCTTTATTTTCTCATCTTCTCACACAAGTACAGCAGACGTTTGATAGTTCTGAGGAATTACTCATTGCTCAGCATATTATAGGCAATCTATCAGACCAGGGTTTATTCCTTTCTTCTCCTGAGGAGCTATCATTACAGTTAGAAATTCCTTTAGAAATTATTCATACTGTTTGGAAAACAATTCAGTTATTTCATCCTTTAGGTATCGCCTCCCCCTCCTTACAAGACTATTGGCTATTACATTTAGAAAGTTCTTCTCATGATCTTGCTTACAAAATCATCAAAGAACACTACTCTCTTTTGATTAACTGTGACTTTCTACGTATAGCAAAAAAATGTCGATGCTCTCCTTTAGATATAAGAAATGCTCTAAAATTAGCTTTAGCAAAAATTCCTTGGTGTCCTGCCGAAGGTTATGCATCTTTATCTAATATACAACCCGCGCTTCCTGATGTTTACGTCACTAAAAAACATCAGATTTGGGAAATTCAAGTTAGTTCTCGAGGTTTACCTCCTATAAAACTTAACAGTGAAGTTTTTCATATTTATGAACAGCTTCCTAAAGAAGAGAAAAAGAATCTCACACAGCAAATTCTTTCTGCTAAATGGCTTATTAAAAATTTAAGAAAACGAGAACAAACTTTATTTGCTATTGTAGAAAAGATCCTCCCTCATCAAGAAAGCTTCCTTCTTGGTAAGACGTCTTCCCCTAAAGCTTTATCTGTAAAAAACTTATCTGAAGAACTCTCTTTTCATGAATCAACAATATTTCGTGCTATAGAAAATAAGACATTGGCAGCACCTATCGGAATTATCCCTATGAAACAGCTGTTTCCACGTGCTGCGAGCAATAATACCTCTCAATCTAAAGAAACGATCTTACAGTGGATTCATCAATGGATAGCTTCAGAAACAATACCCTTATCTGATGCTGATATTAGCCAACGAATTTCTCAACAGGGAATTCAATGTGCTCGCCGTACAGTAGCTAAATACCGCTCACAATTAAAGATTCTTCCTGCGCATAAAAGAAAATCGTATTCTGAAATGTAAAGCAGTTTTACATCTTAGAAGTTAAGTAAAGTAAGCAATATAGATTTGCTGCCATCGAACACTTTCTAATTTTTGCTCTCTAGCATATTTTTCAAGAATTGGAATCGGTTGCGTTGCAAACATGCGAATTTCTGCATCTGTAAGTCTTAGCATTACCCATAAAGGAGGAATACCAAGCATCCTACGAATCTTCTTCATAGCACGACGAAAATAACTCTGTACAATCAATAGCCTCGCTCCAAAATACGCAGGAGTCGCAAGAACACAAGCAAGACCAGCCAAAGGAGACCACAAGCTTAATCCTAGACCGGACAGCACGAAAAAGAATAGACAATAACTCTCTCCTGGAGAGCGAAATAAAGGTCCTAAAAACCGTCTCCAAACCTTTGATGAGGTTTGATAAGCCAAAGCTTCTTCAAACATAGGCTCGTAGAACTTCATACGTGCAGCATGGACAGCCTCATGAGCAAGGATCTCTTCCTTAGAATACATATAAAACCAACGCGCCGCCTTACGTAAGTGTTTGCGCAACTGTATGATCACTTGATTATTTGCTATCCAGGTGCATCCTGCTTCCCAAACATCCATACCTTCATTAGAATAGATCACTTCTAAATGTGTAGGGTTAATATCGAATATTTCTTGTAATCTTGAGGGGAAAGCTGTGGGGTGATCAGGGGCATTATCGATAATGTCTTGGGCCCGATATAGAAAGGGAGGCTTTAACTCTTCAGGGCCAGCTATGATCCCTTGCTTATTCAAATCAAGCAGATCATCTTCTAAAGATTTTGGAGGAATTAAACACTCAAACTTTTCCACGTTTTAGTTCCATTTTTCTAAGACACTAACTGTTCTTCAGAAATACTACTTACCCATCGTTATAATCAAAAATGCAGTTAAATTAGATCTATGGGTTTTTCAGGAAATATTCTGATTAGATGTAAAGTTTGTTTCTTATCTTTTCAACTTTCAAAAACAAGAAATATTCTTATTAAAGTTTTCTTGCAGAGCTACATTCCATAAGTATTACATTATTCCCTTGAAAAGAATCTACCTCATACTGAATAACCATTAGGACGTGCCTGGGCCTCTGGCCAAATCTCTGCTGAAGAATTAGGGTTTTGTTCTTTTTAATATGTTTCATATGGGATCAGCTCTACAAATCGTAGAAATTATCGAGATAATGAATTCTCAATAATAAACGGTATTTTCCTCTAAGAGAAAAATAAAATTACCTATTTTTAACCATTTTTTATTTTGGAGATTTTCTCTCTATATTAAGAAGATTATTGTCAAAAATTCTAGCTTGTCCGTTATTACAATGAGCTGAAATATGTGTTAATAGTGAAAGCTTGCAATAAATAATAGATGGTTGCATGAGGGTTTTTTTTAGATAGGGAACATAAACAATAAAAAAGGAGAGGCGTTTTTACTCCGAATAAAATGCGGAGCTCGCCATTTAATATTAATGAAAAAATCCTTAATCGTAGTGGAATCTCCTGCTAAAATTAAAACCTTGCAAAAACTCTTAGGGAAAGGTTTTATTTTTGCTTCATCACTAGGACATGTTGTTGATCTTCCCGCCAAGGAATTCGGTATCGATATCGAACATGATTTCGAACCTGACTATCAAGTTCTTCCTGACAAACAAGAAGTTATCAATCAAATTCGCAAATTAGCCTCTAGCTGTGAAGTTGTCTATCTGTCTCCCGACCCTGATAGAGAAGGAGAAGCCATAGCCTGGCATATCGCCAACCAGCTTCCTAAAAATACTCATATGCAGCGAATTTCCTTCAATGCAATTACCAAAGGCGCTGTTAACGAAGCTTTAAAGCATCCTCGAGAAATCGATATGGCTTTAGTAAATGCCCAACAAGCGCGTCGCCTATTGGATCGTATTGTAGGTTATAAAATCTCTCCTATTTTAAGCCGAAAGCTTCAGCAGCGATCAGGCATATCTGCAGGGCGTGTGCAATCGGTTGCGTTAAAGCTCGTTGTAGATCGTGAAAAAGCTATAGAAGCTTTTGTTCCTACAGAATATTGGAACATTCGTGTGTTTCTCCAAGACCCTAAGACCTCAAAAACTTTTTGGGCTCATCTCTATTCTGCAGACGGGAAAAAATGGGAAAAGGAACTTCCTAAAGGAAAAACCGAAGATGAAATTTTATTAATCAATTCTGAAGCTAAAGCTCAAGATTATGTAGAGCTTTTAGAAGAGGCTTCCTATAGAGTTACTCGCGTAGAAGCTAAAGAGAAACGTCGCAACGCAGCACCACCATTTATTACATCAACTTTACAACAAGAAGCAAGTCGTCATTTTAGATTCTCTTCTTCCAAAACAATGTCTGTAGCGCAAACATTATATGAAGGTGTTGAATTAGATAATGAAGATGCCACAGGATTAATTACATACATGCGTACAGACTCCGTGCGTATAGATCCTGAAGCGTTAAATAATGCCAGAGACTATATACAGGATACATTTGGTCAAGAGTATCTTCCCAAATCTCCTAATCTCTATGCCACAAAGAAAATGGCTCAAGATGCTCACGAAGCTATTCGTCCTACAGATATTCAGTTATCTCCGGATAAGCTTCAAGGAAGGTTGACTGATGATCAACACAAACTCTATTCTCTCATTTGGAAACGTTTCGTTGCCTCACAGATGAATCCTGCGGTTTATGATACGTTAGCGATGACAATCTCTACAAACGTGAAAATAGATTTACGCGCTTCTGGATCGTTGCTGAAGTTCAAAGGTTTTCTAGCTGTATATGAAGAAAAAATAGATGATGATATCGCTGAAGAAGAAAATCTCTCTCTTCCCCAACTGCATGCTCAAGATATTTTAGATAAAGAAAAGGTTTCTGCAGAACAGGCATTTACAAAACCCCTTCCTAGATTCACAGAAGCTTCTTTAGTAAAAGAATTGGAAAAGTCTGGAATAGGCCGTCCATCCACATATGCAACGATTATGAATAAAATTCAAAGTCGTGAGTATACAATCAAAGAAAACCAACGTCTGCGTCCTACAGAATTAGGGAAAATTATTTCACAATTCCTAGAAACAAATTTTCCTAGAATTATGGACATAGGTTTTACTGCTCTTATGGAAGATGAGCTAGAACTTATCGCTGATAATAAAAAATCTTGGAAACTACTTCTTAGAGAGTTTTGGGATCAATTTCTTCCTGTAGTCACCACAGCAGAAAAAGAAGCCGTTATCCCACGTGTTATAACCGATATAGAATGTTCGGCATGTCATAAAGGAAAACTTGTTAAAATCTGGGCAAAAAATCGCTATTTCTATGGTTGTTCAGAATACCCTGAATGTGACTTCAAAACTTCTGAAGAAGAACTTGCCTTTAATAAGGATGACTATGCTGTTGATACACCTTGGGATAGTCTCTGTCCTGTTTGTGAAGGCAAAATGAAAGTCCGTCATGGGCGTTTCGGCACGTTTTTAGGATGCTTAAACTATCCTAAATGCCGTGGAACGATCTCTATCCATAAAAAGGGAGAGGAAGTAGAAAAAGAAGAATCAATTCCTTGCCCTGCTACAGGATGCTCTGGAAAGATTCTAAAGAAGCGTTCACGTTATAATAAAACATTCTATTCTTGCTCAGAATATCCCGACTGCAGTGTGATTGGCAATACTATAGACGCTGTCGTTACAAAATATACAGGAACACCAAAAACTCCTTACGAAAAGAAAACAACGGGAAAGAAAAAAGCTGCAGGAAAAACAAGTAGTAAAACTACAAAAACAGCAGCAAAGAAAAAGAGCGAAAAGAAAACCACCAGGGTAGGTTCTTTACTTACACCTTCTCCTGAGCTTGCCCTGATGATAGGCAATGAACCTGTGGCGCGTGGAGAAGCCACAAAGAAAATTTGGAAATACATCAAAGATCATAATCTACAATCTCCTGAGAATAAAAAGATGTTAATCCCCGATGATAAATTCCGAGCAATTATTGGCGCCGAACCTGTAGATATGTTCCAGTTACCAAAATTGCTAAATCAGCATTTATTTAAAGCTGGTTGATCCCGATGCTCATCGTCAGCTTCTTCATAACTATCGATAAGCTGATATACCTCTTGCACAGATGTAGCTTTAGATAAAGCTGAGCGTAGAAATCGCACTTTAGAAGCGGATATTAAATAATGTCCGCAGAGTTTGCGTGTTTCACAAAGAAATTTCGCTTCACTTTGATAATATTCATCTACCCACTGTAAATGTTGAATAAACGCCTGTTTCCTCACCGAAAAAGGCATTTTTTCATATGTTCCTGTTGTAAGATAGTCTTGTATTTGTCTTACTATCCAAGGAGCTCCCATCGTACCACGGGCAACAAGCACGCCGTCACATCCCGTAGTATCTAGCATTACTTTAGCGGCTTCTGGAGAAAATACATCACCATTTCCAAATACAGGAAAGTCTTTGCCCGCAGCAGCCTTTGCTCGTGATATATATTCAAGATTACTAGGACCAACGTAGCCCTGGGCACGTGTTCTTCCGTGTACAAAAACAGCGCTAGCCCCGGAATCTTTGATAACTCTCACCGTTTCTTCAATATTAATAGTATTTCCATCCCATCCAGAACGTATCTTTACAGTAACAGGAATTGATACAGCCTCTATAATCTTTTCTAAAACTTTCCCGATAAGCTCAGGAGATTTCAGCATCCCCGATCCACTACCATCTTTTGTAATCCTATCTGTAGGACAACCGCAGTTTAAATCTATTAAATCAAAACCTAAACCCTCTAATACCTTAGCAGCTTCCCCAGCCATCTCAGGTTTACTACCACAAAGCTGTCCGCCTATAGGACGCATCAATTCAGAATATTCTAAGAGTTTCAATGTACGTGAAGGAGAGTAGTGTAGCCCTTCTATTTTCACCATCTCACAAAACATCAGGGCGGGCGGACCATAAAGTGAAGACATTCTCCGATAAGGATAATCTGAAAAACCCGCTAAAGGTGCGTAAACAATAGGAGATCTTAGTAAAATATTTCTTATATATATTGAAGAAGCCATGGAGACTGGAAAATATTAAGAATAACAAACCTCAGGGTTCGTATCACAATAAAAGGAACAGCCTCTAGGCAGAGTAGAGCGATCAATGGACTAATATCAATGAAGCCAATACGAGGAATAAATTTTCTAAATAGAGCTAAATAGGGGTCTACGAACTTATATACGTATTGGTACCATTTTGTACTGTGACATTCAGGAACCCAAGAGGCAAGAATATACACCAAAATTAAAAAACTATAAACATTAATAGCTGCTTTCAAAAAATAAGATACCATTTCTTTTCCCTTTATAAACAATTAATATGTGTTTTTCTTGAAAAACAGCCATTTATTCTTTAAAATGGTTATCTTTATTTTTTAAGAACACCGTACTATGGATTTTAAACTCCCCATATACCACATCGGGGTAACCCAAGATGCAAATAATACTATTAAAATAGCAATTTTGCAGAAAACATGTAAAGGATGGATAGTTTCCCATTGTGAGCATATCTTTGAAAATCAAGAATGGCAACTTCCAAAAAAGTACTTAACAGCTTCTATAACTTTTTCTTTAAAAGGAACCGGTAGTCTAATTAGAAGCTCTGTCTCTTTATTAAAAAATAAAAAAAACATTTTAAAGATAGCTTTAACCGATTTAGAAACTAATGCGGCATTCCCCTGGAATTCCTTGGTAGTTGCGCCTAGATTAGGTAAAAGAAATGAGAATGGAGAAACTTTAGTAACTTTATGGGTAACACAGAAAACTACGGTTGAACGTGAAATTGCTCTTCTACACAAAGCTCGCATATTTCCGGATACCATATCTTGCCAACCTGCAGATATATTTTCCCTGGCCCAACAGACACCTTTAAAAGCTCTCCCTGCATATTTTTTGGTTTATACGGGTTCTTCTGAGACTACATGTCTTTTTGTCCAAAATGGATCCGTTCTCGTCTCCCGTTCTTTTTGCAACCCGACAAAGAAAAATGGCGACGACATTCTCACTACACTAGATTACGTAAAAGAAACCTATCCTGCTGTAGAGTTGACCGCTATACATACTGTACAACTTCCTGAGGAATTAAAAAAATACTTAGAACAAAAATTGTCTTTACCTCTGATTTCCTGCCAAACAATGACTTTTGGTTTAGAAGAAGAAGAATGGGCAAATTATGGCGATGCGATTACTACGGCGTATCATGGAGCTTACCGAAGAACACTAACATTTCCCTATAATCCAGTTTTTAACTGCGCAGAATCTCAAAAACATTGGTTAAAACGTTCAGCATTTATAATAGGAAAACTCGCTCTGCTATCCACAATATTTGTGGGTCTAGGCTCTACTTTAAAACTTGCCTCTATTTCTCATCGAGTGCGAGAACATTTTGCCTTAGTATGTCCTGAAACAAAAAAAATTCCTAAATCCCTTCGTGGTGTAGAAGAAGCGCTGCACGCCGCTGTATCATCGAATAAGCACTTTGAGTATCCCTACCTGCCTACAATCCCGACAAGTAAAGAAACTATGCAATTTCTGTCTTCTGTAGCGCAGAATACTCCTTCCGTGAAACTTTCGTATTTCTGTTATTCCTTAACATCATTCCCTTCACAACAGAACCCTGCTCTACCTTACAAAGCAAATATTTCCGTTAGGGGTGAAGGAAATCCTGAAGAAGTGTCTGAGTTCCTCCGCAAAATATCCCTGCATCCTAAACTCTCTAATGTTAGCAAAACGTTGTGTAGCGGACACTCTTTTGAATTACAATTTACTATAGTTTCCCAGGAAGCCCTATGAAAAAATGGTCATTAGTTTGCGCTCTTATTGCGTTAAGTTTAGTTAGCTGTCTTCCGATTATAGGCATTGTTTACAAACATGTCCGGACAACAAAACGTTGGGAAGCTCTAAACTCGCACATTCTTACTCTAAAGGTTATGAAAGATCAATCTGATCTGATTAATAAAATGAACGAGCGTCTTAAACAACAACATAAAAACATCCAGCCCCAAGAATTTATTCATGCAAGTAAGAAAATTCGTCTATTAGGTAGGGAACAAGACCGTCTAGCGTCTCTTAAAGAAAATTCCCTGATTTCCCAGAGTAAAGAGGTGTGGTCGAGGAAACAGCTGTTTCTTTCATCAAACAATCAAGTGATATGGTCAATCGGACAAATTTCCGATGATCTCATATCCCTACGTCTGGAAAATCCTGTAGAAGCTGATAGCGATAATCTTGAAGAACTATTTTATCTAATCGATACTAACAACCCCAACGCACCTTTAGCTTTCTTCACACATTGGGAAATGACAAAACTGACCACGTCGTTAAACAATCAGGTGTGGTCTATAAATGCTGAGGCTATAAGTCGATGGTTATAAGAAAATTTTTATGCTTATTCCTTCTATGTTTTGCTTTTACTCCAAGCTATGCTGCTGGAACCTATGAGAAGCTAACATTAACAGGGATTAACATCATTGATAGAAATGGCTTATCGGAGACAATCTGCTCTAAAGAGAAGTTGAAAAAGTATGCTAAGGTAGATTTCCTATCTCCCCAGCCCTATCAAAAAGTTATGCGTATGTATAAAAATACACGAGGTGAAAATGTTTCGTGTTTAACAACATACCATCCGAATGGTCAATTAAAACAGTATTTAGAGTGTGTGAATAATCGCGCTTGCGGACGCTACCGAGAATGGCATGGCAATGGAAAAATTAAAATCCAAGCAGAAGTCATAGGAGGAATTGCAGACCTTCATCCCTCTGCAGAATCTGGATGGTTATTCCATGGGACAACACTAGCTCATAGCGACGAGGGTATGTTAGAAGCCGCTATTAATTATGATAAAGGTTTGCTACAGGGAACTTCGTATTACTATCATCCGAATGGTCAAGTATGGAAAGAATGTTCTTATCATAAAGGCCGCGCTCATGGCGATTTCCTTACCTACACAGTGGAAGGGTTTTTGCTGAAAAAGCAAACTTATCAAGATGGAGAAAAACATAGTGTATCCGTACGCTATCAAGAACGTTCTAATATTGTGCTTTCTGAAGAGGAATATGATAATGGTTTGTTATTAAAAGGTTCTTATTTAGATCCTCACACACATCAAATATTCTCTGAAATCGTTAATGGCAACGGAGTACAGGCAATTTATGGGAAACATGCGATTGTAGAAACTCGCGTGTTTATACGAGGTGAAGCCTGCGGGAAAGTTACCGTATTCGATAGCCTTGGAGATCAAATTCTTCAAACATACACACTGGTTGAAGGTGTGAAACATGGTGAAGAGTTATTTTTTTATCCCGATACAGGAAAATCTAAGCTTCTTTTAACCTGGAATCACGGAATTTTACAAGGTCCTGTAAAAACCTGGTATCCAAATGGGTCATTAGAAAGTTGTAAGGAATTGATAAATAATAAAAAATCCGGCCTATTAACCCTGTACTATCCTGAAGGCCAAATTATGGCTACTGAAGAATACGACAATGAACTACTTATAAAAGGAGAATACTTCCGTCCTGGAGATCGTCATCCCTATTCTAAGATAGATAAAGGCTGCGGAACAGCTGTATTTTTCACATCTTCGGGAACTATTACTAAAAAGATCCCTTATCAAGATGGTAAACCTCTGATCAATTAGCTATGAATACTTCTGTAATTGCTGAGAAAAAGAAGCGACGTGAATTTTTTACCTCCCTAAGGCAATCTATACAGGAACCGCGATTATCACAAGCCTCTCAAGCCGTTGCTGCTTTTATTCGTGAATTACCCAAGGGAAGCTTGGTTCTTTCCTTTATTTCTTTCCGTTCAGAAATCAATATAGATTTAGCAAATCGCATTCTTATCAACGAATTCTCTTTAGCCATACCACAAACGCAAAATCATGAACTTATCCCTGTTCACGTGCCCTCGTTAAAGGTTTTATCAAATCTAACACATCCTTTACGGCTTTCTGAATTTAATTTGGAACCCATTCAACCTCAACAAATCACTCATGTTCTCATCCCGGCCTTAGCCTTTGATAATGATAATTATCGTCTTGGTTACGGCGGTGGTTGTTATGATCGTTGGTTAGCAGTAAATTCCCATCCAATAACTATAGGCGTCGGGTTTAAGGAACAAAAAACTCTTATTCTCCCTAGAGAAGACCACGATATTTCCCTATCTCAAGTATTTTTAGCATAACAAAATCTATTCTAAGAAATGTGTTCAGAAATATCTCCTAGAGATTTTTAAGCCCTTAATTATAAAAACCTTTGTGTGTTTTCTGATAAATCAGTGAATTGTCAATAACACATTCTGTGTGTATGATGACAGACCACTGTCAAGGTGAACCCACGAAAAATCTTTTATCCTTATTTAAAACGAACTCTACAGATACAGAAAATGTTACATTTACAACTGCTTTCTATCTTGACTGGTGTGAAAAATTGGGTTATCCATAAAAATCAAAAGAAAAGCCAAGCATACATCTATCATAAAAAATCACCACTCTGACATCTCTTAGCTAATTTCGAGAAGAAGCTTACCCATTCTTCTCTCAAAGTCCAAAAATGAAGGACTATTGCATAGAAAGTGTGGAAAAAAGGAGCACCTATTAAATGAATGTACCTGATCGTAAAAAAGCACTAGAAGCAGCAATTGCCTATATCGAAAAACAATTTGGCTCTGGATCTATCATGAGTCTAGGGAAACACTCTGCCACTCATGAAATTTCAACTATAAAAACAGGAGCCTTATCTTTAGATTTAGCTTTAGGTATTGGGGGTGTTCCAAAAGGACGTATTGTTGAGATTTTCGGCCCTGAATCTTCAGGAAAAACCACATTAGCTACCCATATCGTTGCCAATGCTCAAAAGATGGGCGGCATTGCTGCATATATCGATGCAGAACATGCTTTAGATCCTAGCTACGCTTCTCTTATAGGTGCAAATATCAATGATCTTATGATCTCCCAACCCGATTGTGGTGAAGATGCTTTAAGTATTGCTGAACTATTGGCAAGATCAGGAGCTGTTGATGTTATTGTTATTGATTCTGTAGCTGCTTTGGTTCCTAAAAGCGAACTCGAAGGAGATATCGGTGATGTACATGTAGGGCTACAAGCACGTATGATGTCTCAAGCATTACGTAAGCTTACAGCAACATTAGCGCGTAGTCAAACCTGTGCGGTATTCATTAACCAGATTCGTGAAAAGATAGGCGTTAGCTTCGGCAATCCTGAAACAACAACAGGTGGACGTGCTTTAAAATTCTATTCATCAATACGTATGGATATCCGTCGTATTGGAGCCATTAAAGGTAATGAAAGCTTTGATCTTGGAAACCGCATCAAAGTAAAAGTTGCTAAAAATAAATTAGCACCTCCATTTAGAACCGCAGAATTTGATATTCTCTTTAATGAAGGCATTTCTTCAGCAGGATGTATTCTAGATCTTGCTGTAGAACATAATATCGTCGAAAAAAAGGGTTCTTGGTTCAACTATCAAGATCGCAAGTTAGGCCAAGGAAGAGAGGCTGTTCGTGAAGAACTCAAGAAAAATAAAAAGCTATTTGATGAGTTAGAAAAACGTATCTTTGACATAATCTCTTCAGCAAAATTAGCAGTCGCAGAAGAGAAAAAAGAAGAGCAAACAGCGCAACCTGTAGCTTAAAATTACAATCTTTAGGCCCTCCTTCTCTTATTTTACAAAGAGAAGGAGACCATGCGAATTAATGACAGCAGTTACAACCACATGAAGACGGTTTAGAGTCCGAAACAGGAAGCAGGGTTGCTGAACAAGTAGCTTTCTCGTCTAAGAAAGTGTCTAAAAAGTCATATAAAGCATCACATACTTCTCTAGAAGCTTGTAAAACCTTATTACAATCATTATTTAGTAATGTTTCTATTAATTCTCTTTCCTCACAAGCATGTCTTACATCAATATCTTGATGTACTGTGAAGTACTCGTAATCTTCAGGAGCAGTAAAACCAAAATACTGTTTTAATCCAGAAATTTTAGTCTCTGCAACTGTAGGGATTTGGCTTTCATAGGTGTATAAAGCCGACACACCTGCAGATAATGAATCTCCGGTACACCAACGCAAAAATGTATCGACTTTCTTTTGTGCTGCTGCACTGGGAACATGATTTTCTAATTCCTCCTCATTAACACCCAAAGCATAAGCAAAATTTTTCCATAGATCTATATGATTAGGATGGCCTGTTTCTTCATCCATGAGATTATTAAGAAACAGTTTGCGTGCTTCTAAATTATCACAACGGCTATGTATTGCTGAGAGATAACGTGGAAAAGTTTTAATATGGAGGTAATAATCCTTAGCATATGCCTTTAACTGCTCTTTCGTTAACTCTCCCTTAGACCACTTCATGTAAAAGGTATGATCTAACATATGTTTTTCTTTGATGTTTTTATCTAATAAATCTAAACAGGGTTTCATTAACGCCTCCCAAAAATTAAAAATGTGTAGATTCCCAAACTACAGAACGGAGAATAGGACCATATAGATCTTCAGTTTCATCAATACCTAGTAATGACAAATCCGAATGTAACGTAGGGGAAGAATGAAAAGAGATCTTAGGTGCATCTTCTATAAGCGCTAGAGGCGTATGTTCATCTCCCTCTCCCATACAAAGTACAGCAGAGACCGCCAAGGCATCTAAAAGATTAATTTGCGTCATGCGTAAGGGGCGGCCAAAACAATCAGGCTTCCCCACATAACTATATAGAGGAGAAAACCCATACCAACATAATCCTAACCCTAAAACACCCCGACGCATAGGGGTTGTATGACTGTCTACGATAATCACTCCGAGATTCTCTAAATGATAAAAATTCTTTAACCAAACTCCTAAAGCATTTGTGGATGCTAATAAATCTCGAGGATATAAAACGTAGTAATCTTGAGCATTAGACTCATCAATTCCTGCAGATGGAATTAAAATTCCGTGTTTCTTCGTCAGATATAAATCATGAAAAGCAGAATAAACATAAGCATCTGATTCCTGCTTGATCAAAGCCTCTTTTGTTGTTGTCTTAGTATCAACAACCGCACCTTCACAAAGACTCAAAACTTTTGAAGATAAAGCGATTACAGAATTTTCGGATAAAGAAGGAAGAGATTCTTCTAAAAGTTCATAAAGATCATCATAAACATGAACTTTACGCGTAACAATTGGTGTGACTTTCATAATAGCAAAATGTCAAATCTTCTTTTTCATCTAAAATTGTCTTTTTCCAACCTTCCAATAGAGATAAGGGGAAAAAAGTATCTCCGTCATAATACTTATGAATGTGCGTTACAAAACACCCATGCAACATGTGATTTTCTAAAAATAAAGAAAACAAATCTCCTCCGCCGATAAGGAAAATCAAAGAAGGAAGTTCTAAATTATGAAATTCCTCTAGAGAAGATACCCAGACCATATCCTCAGAATTTTCATGAAAATTCTTAGAAAATATTATCATCTTACGATTTTTCTTATATGTATCGGGAAGACCTTCGAAAGTTTTCCTACCTATAATTAGGGGCATGTTTTCTATAGTTTTCGAAAAAAAATTTATGTCTTCAGGATAGTTCCAAGGTAGTTTTCCTAGATTTCCAATTACTCCATTAGGATCACAAGCAACTATACCAAGTATTTTATACATAGACTCCGGGCCACACTGCTGCAGACAACACTCTTTGGTTAGCTTTCACATCATGAACTCGCAGATAGTTCACCCCTTGTTGCTGCAACAATACTGATAAGCTAACAGTTTCCCAATCACGATCTTTAGCATCGTACTTGCCTAAAAGAGCGAAACACGATTTCCTTGAATGGCCCACCAACGTAGCACAGCCAAGCTTTCGGAATTTTTCCATTCTATGTAACACATTCAATGCTTGTATTTGGGTTGTTCCAAAACCAATACCAGGATCAAAAATAATTTGATCCTGGTGCAAGCCTAGGTCAACAAAAGCTTTCACTTGCTTTTCTCCCCAACTTAACAACTGATCAGAAGCACACGAAGTAAACGCTAGTGTTTTATCAGCACGAGGAGGCAAAGAGCATGAGTGATTTATAACTAATAATAAATTCGCGTCTCTAGCAATCTCTGCCATTTCCTTAGAACCGCCTGAAACGTCGTTGATCCATCGAATAGGATAGATCTCTAAAGCTCTTCTGATAATTTCGGGATAAAATGTATCTAATGAGACATCGGGATATTGCTTACGTCCAATCCATTTTTCAGCAAGTAGCTTTAATACTGGTTCTAAACGCGCCCATTCTTGTTCTACATCAAGCAACTGTTTTACCTTAGGATTAGTCGCTTGTCCTCCGAAATCTATAACAGAAGCTCCTTGAGCAAACAATTTTTCAGCATGAGCAACTGCTTTAGAAGCTTCAAGGTACAATCCTCCATCCGAAATGGAGTTATCGGTGACATTGACTATCCCCATTAATAAAGTACTAGGGGAAAAACTATTCAGAATCATCTCCTGAGGGCATGGAAGAAGATGAGCTATTTCTCCAAACGTTCTTAAATGGTACTCAGAAGCTGGTTGATGAAATTTTCTATTAGGACAAATTGAAGCAATAAGAGAAAGTAAAAAAGGCCTTTCTAAGATTCTCTCATGAGGTATGCTGATATCTTTCTGTTGGTGATTTTCATCCCCATATAAAAGGATATCAATATCCAAAATTCTCGGAGACCAGGGTAGCGCATCAGAATCTCTACCGAGCTTACGCTCGATGTGTTTTATTTCTGATAACAACTGTTTCGGAGATAGTGTTGTTTTCCCAATAAGTACGGAATTAAAAAAAGGTAAATCCCATTCTTCTGGAGAACCAGGAAATAACAAAGCCTTCGTTTCTAAAATTATAGAGCTTTGCAAATCTTCTATATCTATCTCCTTTAAAAGAGAAAATGCTCTGCGAAAATTTTCAAATCGATTTCCTAGATTAGATCCTAAAGATAAACAAATAAATTGAGCTGTTGTCATAATGAGATCTTCCTACTTATTTTAAAGCAAATGGGCTTCAACAAGTTAGGAACAGGAGGGCGTTCTTTATGCACCTCTAAATCTATTTTAGAAACCTTGTTCTTTAACTTTGATTCTAAAGCATCCATTAAGAGCTTAGACAAGTGTTCAACTAAAGCACAAGGTTTACTAGAAGCAACTTCTTCTATTAAAGAAGTTATCTCAATATAACAACATGCGTCATTGAGATCATCTGAAACACAAACAGAGGGCTCTTCAAAAAAAGAAAGAACTATAGAAACTAAGATGGGCTGCTTAAAATGCCGTTCTTCAAGAGAACATCCAAGACGCACCCACAGACGAAAATCTGGAATAATTAATTGATATGGTTCTGCGGTAACACCTACAAGTTATGAAATGTGTTTGGTTACTTACCCTTAATATTTTTTGCTTTACCCGAGCCTGTTTTTTCCTCTTCCAAAAGATCAAGGAAAGCACGTAGCTGTTTTGAACGAATGGGGTGACGCATTTTTCTTAAAGCTTTAGCTTCAATCTGACGAATGCGTTCTCGAGTCACATTAAACGCCGACCCCACTTCTTCTAATGTTTTAGGCTTCCCATCTAAAAGACCAAAACGATGAATCAATACAAACCGCTCTCGATCTGTAAGAGTTTTTAAAACCTCTTTCATCTTATCTTTAAGCATTGAATAGCCCGTGGCTTCTGCTGGAGATTCTACACCAGTATCTTCTAAGAAATCACCAAAAGAACTTTCGCCTCCTTCACCAACTTCTGCCTGTAAAGAAATAGGATGCTGGGCAATTTTATAAATCTCCCGCACCCGATCAGGAGTTAATCCTAATTCCTCGGCCAATTCTTCTGGAGTGGGCTCTTTACCTGTTTCCATCATCAATTTCTTCGCGCCCCGAAGAACTTTATTTATGGTTTCAATCATGTGCACAGGAATACGAATAGTTCGCGCTTGATCAGCTATAGCGCGAGTAACAGCCTGACGAATCCACCAGGTGGCGTAAGTAGAAAATTTATATCCTCTGCGGTATTCAAATTTTTCTACAGCCTTCATCAAACCCATATTACCCTCCTGAATCAAATCTAAGAAGGATAGACCGCGGTTTGTGTATTTTTTAGCTATCGAAATCACTAAACGTAAATTGGATTCAACCATTTCTTTTTTAGCTTCCTGGCTCTTGTCCATCCAACGTTGCAACATACGCACGTCTTTTTTAAATTCTTCCAGGGTTCGTCCTGCAGCGACTTCTCGTTTGTATAATCTACGTTTAGCAGCATCTAATTTTGCTGCTGCGAATTTGTTTCTTTCTGCTCGAACTTTCAAATCATTAATTTGCTGTTCTAACTGTAGGAAGGAGTCATATGCTTTAAAAACAACTTCACCAAAATCCTCTGTAACATTGTGACGACAGTGGAAACAACGTAAATACGCTTGCGTACGGATACGACATTTTTCTAAATTATCATTTAATTTCGCGCTTTCTTGTTTTGATAAACTACTCTGCTTCAACGCTAAGAGAAGTGATTCTAAATAGACATCTTCTTCTTTAAGTAAAGTAATTAACTTAGGAAGTAACTTAAGAAAATGCGCCTTATCTTCTACTTCTTTTTCTGAAATAATTTTATCAAAACGCTCTTTTCCATTGATTAGATACTGCGCAATGGAAATAGCTTCTTTCGAGGAATAACGAAAACGTAAAATAATACGTTCGATTTGAACTTGCGCTTTTTCTATTCTCTTAGAAATTTCAACTTCTTCCTCTCTAGTTAAAAGAGGAACCGTTCCCATTTCTTTCAAATACATACGTACAGGGTCATCTGGAGTCCCCTCCGTACGTTTAGCTAAGCCTTCTAGCTCTTTAGCTTCTTTTTTTCTTTCTTTTTGTCTTTCTACGTCTGCTTGGTTCAGGACCTGGATATCCATTCCTGTAAGGAAAATCAACACCTGATCAATCTGTTCAGGTGTGTCGAAAGACATAGGAAGGATCTCGTTGATCTCCTCGTAAGTGATAAAGCCCTGATCTTTAGCAAGAGAAACAAGCTCCTCTAGTTTTTTTTGAGCTTCTTCTTCATGAGCCGCTTCCGTAGCCTGGCCATTTTGTGTATTCATGAGCATTTAATTATTGGGTTGCAACAAAATAATAGGACCCTAGCCTTTGGGTAATAGTTTAGCCAAAGAAAGATAGGAAATCTAGGGATTTTTAATAAACACGGTCGATGATGAGTCTATCCACGAAGAGCATCTATACGCACCGGATAAAGAACTCCTAAAACATGATTATGCAGAGGACCTTTATTTAAAATAGTTAAGCAGTAATAAAAAGGAATTTGACCGTGGTTTTTTGTTTTGATTATTACCTTCCCCGATCGTTCTTGTCGATCAAGTAAACGAAGATCTGTTTCCCATTGAGGTAAACCAGAAATAATAATATCGCTATCTGTATTTAAAAAATCTTCTACACCATATCCCGTCCAAGTCTTAAATAAAGAATTTGCAAAAACCGCCCTCTGAGATTGTGGGGCATATACAAAAAGCATCCCGAGACCCTCCTCCCTCAGATTATCAAATAGCTGACGACACTCCAAAGAATAGTTATGTACAGAAGATTCGGATCTTATATAACGAGAAGCTGTCAAAGATGAAGCTGCCTCTGCATTTTCTACTTTAAAAGCTATCTTTTTCAATTCTGAAAGAAGTTGTTTAGGTAATTCTTGAGAATTGACCGTAGCCTGCCTAGGCAAACTATCTACAATATTCGACTCAAGCTGCAATAAGTTGCGAATCTCACACATCAGATCTTGCACTTTTGACTCCAGCTTTCCAATATAGACCTGTCGCATATCCAGCATGTTATGCTGTTCTGCAAAAGTTGCCTGGTACTCTTCATTAAGAACTTGCTGGTAAGCTAAGGCATCTGCAAGTTCGCAATTCAATTGCTGACTTTCTTCTTCTTTTTCACGACACTCTTGAGATAATGCATCCAACTGCAACTGTAAACATTGATTTTCTTCTCTTAAACGAGCGACTGTGCCCTCCATGCGTTGCGTATCAGATTTGGTTTTCATAAATACGCTGCGAACATGAAGCAATTGATTAAGAAGTTTTTGATTTTGAGATCTTAACTGTTGACTCTCGTATTGACGTTCTTCAACTGATTCACGTATTTTTCTTAACCCCTCGTCTTTTTCAACAATTTTACGAATTTTAGTTTGTAACAATTGACCGGCGGCTGTTTTTAATTGCTTTTCTCTAAGTCCGATAGAAAAAAACCAGCCTATAGAAGAAATAATTGAGAAAATGAAATAGTTATAATTTTTTTGAGAAGTTGAAAGAAAGGGTAGACAAATTAGGGGAAGAAGAAATGCAGCTATAGGAAAAAGATAATTATAGTACCGAGAAAGCGGGTGAAAAAAATTTTTCACAAACGACATAAAAATTCGAATCCTTGTCTCATTAACTCACAAAAATATGCTTTTACCGTCAAAGTCTTTTTAGAAAAACTAAACGGTTAATTCTATTTTTTTATGTTCGCACAAAAGTTTATTTATCTCTCCCATAAAATACCGTCTATTTTTCTCTGTTTTTATTCCTTTTTATTGTTCTTTCTTTTACAATCCTGACCTTACTGCAAGACAGTATATTACAATTGTGAAGTCTTATTTTGAATGTTAAGACTGAGTTTACTCTTTTGCACTAAAAAAGCCTCGGTTTTGGAGTAGTAATGGCACCAAAGAAAACAACTAAGAAAGGCGGTCCGAAAAAGCGACCTTCCGCAGAAAAGCGTATTTTAACTGCGCAAAAACGTTATTTGATCAATCAAAGTTTTAAGTCAAAAGCAAAAACTATGATGAAGAAATTTGAGACCGCTTTAAAAGCCGGTGATCAAGCAACTATCACTTCTGGATTACAGTTAGTCTACAGTGTTACTGATAAAGCTGTAAAAAGAGGTATTTTTAAAAACAATAAAGCAGCTCGAATCAAGTCACGTGCTACTTTAAGAGCTAATGCAAAAATATAATTTTTAATCGTTTGTAGGTAATTATGACCACCGCCTCCCTTACTAGATTTTGTCCTTTTCTATCATCTAATATTCTCTCAAATCCGATATTGAGGACGTGTGGTAATAAGGTTCGCAAAGAAGCAGGAAAACTTCATAATAGCATGAACCTCTTAAGTGACATGATTGGGGTTGTTGGTTCTTCTACAATGATTGCTAAAGCGTCTCTAGGACTAGGCGCTTCTAATGCTCTCGCAAAACTTTCCTCTTTAGAGCATGCTTGTGGAATGGCTTCGGGAATAAATACTTGTGTGGATACCATAGCGCTGTTCTCTCAATTTGCAACAGGAGCTATGTTCTACGAAGTTGATTCCGCTACCGGTAATTTCATAATCAATACAAAAACTATCCAAAAAGAAAATGGAACTGTTGAGCTGGTGCCTAACCGCATTCTAAGATCCCCTCTTTCTATTGCAAGTAAAGTTACTCGCCTGGCTTCGAAAGCAACAGGATCTGTTTGCTTCATGGACGGTCATTTACAACTTATGGCTCTAGGTAAACATGCTCAAGGTTTAGGAGCAGTTGCTACAAGCCTATCAGCAATTAGCTCGGCTTGCGGTGCTGCTGACGATGTTGTTAATATCGTTGGTGCTATACGCTCAACAAACAGAGAATCTTCAGCTGAAGACTTCACAATGCGTCGTCAAACATTAAGAGAGAAATTCTACTCCTTACTTTGCAACTTAGTCGATTTTGTCGGCGAGGTTCTTCTTTTGTTTGCTTCGTTCGTACCAGCTTTATTAGGGCCTCAAGCCGCCCTGATTATTGGTATTTTCTGGTTGATGTCTTCAGTGCTCAACTTTGTCCAAGATTTTATCGGTTAATAAAAGTCTTTTTTAAAAGAAGCAATTTATTCTACCCCATAAGTGTACTTGTGGGGTTTTTTTATGATCTTATTCAACGTATCACTATCTGCCCAGACAGACACGTCATGTTTAGCACGTGTAATAGCTGTGTAAAGAATAGATACATCAAAAATTTCACCCCCCTTAGGAATAATGACAATCACATTATCATATTCGCTCCCCTGACTCTTATGCACCGACATCGCATAATTATAGGTATAATAGGAAAATTCCTTAGAATCTATAGAGCGGGTATGAGGAAAGAATAACTGTTGTGTTTTTGGACAAAGAAATCCTGTATCTCCATTAAACAATCCCCAAGCTTCGTAACGTTCTGTAATCATAATAGGAATAGGAAGATCAGAATGTGTTTTTTGTATTTCATTAAAGATTAGCTCATTGAGACGTAAATATCCCCAGGGACCGTGACGCATAGGAGTTAAAATACATAACTGCGTTTGAGATAAGGGTGTTTTTACAAACGCCTCTTTGATCATAGTAATTGCGGAATGTATAGGAGGTAACGGTGTAAAAGGAATCGATTGTTTTTCTAAAATTGCTTTCGAAAAATTCTGAACTTGATCTGTTTTTGCCCTATGAGAAACACAAAGGTGTAAAGCTCTTTCAGGAAAACGTAATATCAAATCCTGAAGAGGGTTTCCTGCGCCCACTCCTATAGGAGGAAGCTGGTTTTCATCACCTAATATAATTAAGTTATCTGCAATGATTTTTCCATTCTTGTTTTCCCCGGATAATGTGTTGACCAGGCTATGTAAAAGGTTAAATGTCACCATAGAACCCTCATCAACCAATAATAGATCTACAGAACTACACTGATGATAGGCATGCTCTTGTAAAAACCTATGGATCGTTTGGGTAGTGACATTATCCTCAGAAATATTATGTTGGGAGAGTATATGACGAATGTGCGAAGTTGCTTTTCCTGTAGGAGAAACTATAGCAATACGACTTCGAGGACAGCGCTTAATTAAAGTGAGTATTATCTCCACAGCTAAAAATGTCTTCCCTGTTCCAGGACCTCCACAAATCAAAGAAAAACAACTATTAATAGCTTTTTGAAAAACAGTATTTTGTTCTGAGGATAGATTAGGAAGAAATTCTGTAGTTACATTATACCGTGGAGAAGCTTGTGATAATACAGAAAGCTTTTTGAAAAGCTTTTCACGAATTGCGTACAAGGAGCGCAGGTATATCCTATTGTTTTCTATAACAAACAAAGATGAACAAATATCCTCAGGAAGAGCCGTGAAGTACTCGTAAAAAATCTTTTCTGAAATTCCAGACAAAGAAGGAAATAATCGGTCCTTATCTATATTAAGAAAAGGATATCCACAACGCCAAAGAGCAGAAGAAAGAGCAAGAAATGCAAAACCTTTTTTCGAATTTGGAGAAATATATTTCTTAGCAAAAGCTAAGTCTAAAGGTAAAACAAGTTGTTGTTGAACTACATTATAAAGAAGATGAGAAACGTCTAAACTTAACGAAGGCATAAAACTATATGCGTTTTATCCTCTTTTATAACCTGCTCCGGGATCTTTTGGTAGATGTTTTTGGCATATTGCTAATGCCTTCTGAACTTTAGAATCATACATACGCTCATTTGAAGGAAGAGAATGTAGATAATCCCACGCTTCCAAATAACATTTTTTTTCTAGAAGACATAGCCCTAACAAACGATAGGTCTGAGGTGAAGGAGCTATTTTTGTAAGCCATAAACTATAAAAATAACATTTATTGTATTTGCCTTGAGCATATAAAAACTCTGCATCTGCTAAAAAGTTAGCTATTTCTTCTTCTCTTATCGTTATAGGAGTTAAGCCCAACTCTGTAATAAAATCTTCTAATTTCAGCAGGCGTGCTATGGAATGCCCAGATAACATTTGCTTATAGACCTGCTTTACAAATAGAAAAACAATGTTTTCACTTTCTATATCATAATTTGTAAATTGCAAAATGAGATGGAGTAAATTCAGAGCTTTATCATCACAAATACCCTGATTCCAAAGTTGCTTTGCTCCTTTCATCAGATGATGAACAAGTTGTTGCCTATCTATATCATAAGACTGTATCGCTTCCCAAAGATTTAGATACTTTTTTAAATTTGTGTAATCAATATCGTCTTGAGAAATGATGTCTTGAAGAGCATCAGGAGAGATGATCAATTTCTCACTTACCCATAAATCTGAGTCTAAAGTTTTTAATACTGAAAGCGTTTGTTGAGCTTGTGTGGTTTGTACTTCTTTTACTTTTTCAGATAAAATAACCCCGAAAGCATCTATAAGCTTTTTCTTGAGAGGCTCTATTCCAAAAAAAGTTATAGAATTACAAAAAGTTACAACTTGTTCAGGGAAAGAAACAAATCTATCTATTAAAAGTTGAATTACTAAGTCATAGTTAGGCTTGAAATAAAAACGTTCCCAATTTTTGATTATCTGCATCAAAGGAGCTAAGCGTTCTTCTGGAATAACAAAAATATGCTTCATAAGCATCGCAAACAATTCCTCTTGAGGAATAAATTCTTCATAGGACCTTTGATCTATTGCATGAACTTTCTTCTTATAAAAAAGAATCATTTCATAATAATCCGGATAGAGCTTAAAGGAATTCGATTGTTTCAGCTCTAAAAAGTAGCTTCTACTCAACATCAAAACAGCATAATCGTAAGCTTCAGAATCCCAGTCGCATTCTCTTTTTAATAATTTTTCAATAATACGATTAAGAATAGCTCGTCCTTCTGAAAACTCTCCTAATTCTATCAAACAATGAGCTTCTATATTCTCTAAAAAGAAATCAGAAACCAGTTGTTGAATATTCAAATCTAATAAAGAAGATTCTGAACCCTTTAACTGATTTTTCCATGCTGATAAAGCTTGTAAAGCTCTATCAAAATGTTTCTGTCTATAATTCAAAAGGAATTCAAACAAAGAAAGATACTGAGATTTTACAAATTGCTGATGCAAAGAACTAATTAGATTCTCCATTTTTTCTATATCTTCTAAGAAAAAAGCATTAAGAATCCTTCCGCCTATTATCTCTTCTTTAAATAAAAATTGCGTATTCTCTATTTCATCATAAATCTTAGAAAAAATTTTCTCAGATTGGTTCATATTTTTCTGCTTTTGCAGAATAAACCCTTGGAAACAAAGAAGACATTGTCGTTGTTGACTCGGAAGCAAACGATGTAAAAAAGATTCTACCTGTTCTTTTTGACCATCAACCCATAAGGCTGCTGCTTTTGCACTTTCTAACGAGGTTACAGAAGGGTGGTGTGAGGAACATATAAAATACAAGCCCCCTCCCATAGCAAAACACGAGAGAAAAAATAAGCAAAACACTATACAGCGAACCATTAGAGCCTCTATCGGCTTTGTTTAAAACCGTTGGTTTTTAATTAATTTTTTAACTTGTTAAAGTTAAATTATATATATTGCGTTGTCTTTATGCAAAATTATTTTTAATCAGAAAAAATTAAAAAACTGTAAAGGATCTTTGAAAAATAAAAGATTTTGTATTAGTTACTCAAATAATATAGCTCATCTTGTTCAATTATGCTTACGGATAAAATTATATTATTTGTTACCGAAGACAGTAATATATCTTTGCAACTTAAAGAATTTGCTCAGAATGTCGGATATAAGATAATCGTCTCTTCTGCCCTTACAGACACTTCTGAAGCCGATTTAATTTTTTGTGAACATTTACTTCTCCCTGAAGTTATGTTCGCCAACAAAATTCCATCCGGAATAGATCTTGTGGTATTATTTGATGTATTTGAAGAAGAGGCTATTGTAAAAATTTTAAACAACGGCGCAAGCGGTTATTTACTTCGTCCTATAACAGCAAAAGTTTTAGATGCTGTTATTGGAGCTTTTTTACGCCATCATTGTCATTTCGAACACGCAATTCCTGAATCTATTTCTTTTGGTGATCGAACTTTCCATCTTTTAAGTCTTTCTATAGATTCCCCTCAGGGCACTATTCATTTAACTCCTTCAGAAGCAGGAATATTAAAAAAACTTCTGATGAATCGTGGTCAGTTGTGTCTAAGAAAACATTTGCTAGAGGAAATAAAGGGTAACACTAAGGAAATTATAGCTAGAAATGTCGATGTTCATATTGCTTCTTTAAGAAAAAAATTAGGGCCCTATGGGTCAAAAATTTCTACAATTCGAGGTGTTGGTTATTTATTTTCAGAAAATGATAATCTAACTAACTCATCAACCAGCGAAACGACAACAATCTATCCTTAAAATAACTCTTGATTACTCCTTGTCACTAAATTGCCATAACTAGACAATATCTTAAAAAGCTATGACCTGTCATGATATTCGCATCTGTTTTATTTTCTCCTGAAGATTTCCCTTTTCCAGAACTTATTACAGAAGCGTATTACACTTGGGATATTTTAGCATTAATAGATAAAAAATTATCTACATATGTGTTCTCAGGTATTCACGGTACCGTAGAGTCTGGAGCTTTTCTAAAGAATATAGAGAGTATAGAAATTGCAGAAGGTGCTTACGTAGAATCAGGAGCCTATATTGCTGGTCCTTGCATTATAGGTCCTCAAACAGAAATACGCCATGGCGCCTATCTACGTGGTGGTGTAATTACGGGAACAGGATGTGTGATAGGACATTGCACAGAAGTAAAAAATGCTTACTTTGGTCATCAAGCTAAAGCAGGACATTTTGCTTATGTAGGAGATTCTGTTTTAAGTTCAGAAGTTAATCTCGGTGCCGGAGTGCGTTGCGCGAACTTCCGTCTTGATGGGAAAAACATCTCTGTTACTTGCGAAGAAGGAAAGATAGACACCCAATTAAGAAAAGTAGGAGCCTTTCTCGGTAGAAGAGTTTCTATAGGGTGTAACACTGTTATTAATCCTGGGCATTGTATTCCTGCTCATACAACAATTTATCCCGGAAAAGTCATCTAGTTAGGGGAAGTGTTATGGTCGTTATGGATATATTCGAAACTTATCGAGTAATGATAGAAGAAGGTATAGAGTCCTCTTTAGAAGATTTTGGGTCTAAAGGATTATCTGTGCGTGCACCTGTAGAATATTCTCTAACAAGTGGTGGGAAACGCATTCGACCCATGCTAGTTTGTATGATCGCTAAAGGTCTCGGTATGAATAGAGATGTTTTAGACTCTGCCCTAGCTATAGAATTCATACATACATCTACGTTAATTGCTGATGATCTTCCTTGTATGGATGACGATGATGAGCGTCGCGGACGTCCTACAGTACATAAAGCTTTTGATGAAGCTTCCGCTTTACTAGCATCTTATGCTTTAATTCCCTCTGCATATTCTCGGATCCGTTTAAACGCAAAGAAACTCAAATCTCAAGGTATAGATCCTAGAGAAGTAGATATTGCTTACGATATTATTTCTGATGTTACAGATAAGAACTTTGGTGTTAACGGTGTTTTAGGAGGACAATATGAAGATATGTTCTTTAAAAATGAGGGGCCCGAATATGTCCAATTAATCATCAATAAGAAAACCGGTGCTCTTTTTGAAATAGCTTGTGTTTCTGGTTGGTTATTTGGGGGCGGTGATCCTTTATGCGTTCCTCAAATAATTGAATTTTCTCAAACTTTTGGTCTGTTATTTCAAATGAAAGATGATATTTTAGATATGCATCAAGACCGTCAAGATGTGGGATTGAACTACGCACTGTTATTCGGATTAGACGCTGCAAAAGAGCTTCTAAATACTTCAATGGATAAGTGTATTAGATTACTCAACCACCTTAAACAACATGGTTTGAAAGATTCTTCAGAATTAGAAATGCTTATAGAATATATGGGTGTTCGCGATTATTAAAGTAAGAAGTATTAAAAAATCTGGGTGAGAGGATTTGAACCTCCGCCCCCTTGCACCCCATGCAAGTGCGCTACCAGGCTGCGCTACACCCAGGAAAACTTTAATTTTATAAACAGGTAATTCCTTCGAACTGGAATTCGCACTTTTTAAATTCTGCAACACCAATTTGAGCACATCTTTCAATAATAGTTTCTAAAGTATCTCCCGCAGATACATCAGCGGATTCTATATCTACTGCTATAGATGCCGTAAAAGAGGCTCCTCCTTTCTCTCCCCTAACCTTAAAGTTAACGAAAATACCCTGCTTGGTTTTAGAAATATTTTTAAACCTAACTAAGTTGTTATCGATAAGGTTTTTCATTTTATGACCTTCGTCTTGGAAAGCAACAAAAATACCAACCTCTAAGGTTCCTGTAAACGCAAAGATTATATTTAAGAAATTACTAAGAAGATCTTTTTCGTGATTCTTGTTTTAGCCTACCCAAATCACACTCGGAATAATCTACGAATTTAAAAAAAGTTTCGTATGTCGGGTCAAAATTAATCACTTCTTTAGCCATATCTATGGCTATTCTTCGATAATTTTCATGCCCTTGAATTTGTGAACGTAGTTCACAAAGCCATTGTAAAGCTCTTCCATTAATATGGAAAAACCAGCGTATATTGTAGGCTAAAGGAACAACGTATTGAGCTTCTTCAGGAAATTCTATAGAAATTTGGTTGTAAGCTTCTTCAGCCTTCTCCATAGCTTCTCTAAAATCCTTCTCCATAGGAGTGTCTAATAACTGTTCAGGAATATGATATCCAAGATTTGTTGTGAGTAATTGGCGTTCTTGAGTAAGTATTCTATGCCTTTGAAGATCTCTATAAGCTCCAAAATCAGCAGTAATGTCGAATCCAAATTCCAAACATTCCAGTCCTCTTGGAGATTTATGTCGGCGATTTTCTCTCGATGAAGATCCTGCTTCTAAAACGCGAATGAGATCTTCCCTTGGCATAGACCGGCAGATATGAATCAGTTCCTCATAGGTGTGCTCTGAATAAGGAAAAAGAAATCCCGCAGCCACTTTATAAATTCCATCAGGATCACCGTAAACTAAACGAACTCCTGTTTGCTTAGATGGTGAAGAACCTTCACTAAATTTCTCAGCTAAGCTTGTTAGTTGCTCTTTGAGAGTCTGTCGATAATCCAACATAGCTTGATGATGATGATGATGAGATTCAGCACGACTTACAAAAGAAGGAATAATTTTCATTAACTCTGTTAAAGAGTTCTCGCCAATTTCTCTTATTTCTGTGAGGTTGTGGCCTTGAATTTTGTGTAACAACGTTTGCCAAAACCTTCCGTTACCAAAGAATCCTAAATTCGTTAATGTAGCAGCAGGAAGAAGACCACGTAAACAATCAAGAACTTTAGCTCTTAAAGAAATAGTGTAAGCTGATTGTGAAACCTCTGCTTCTTTTGGGTAGATCTTTTCAAAATATGAACGCACTTTAGGAATCAAATCTGCATACGTGTCGAATAAAGAATCACACGTGCCCAAAAACACGTCTTTAAAGGCTGAGGTCATCAAAATAGGGTCGCGGTAGTATAAATACTCCCCTTTTACCTTTTGGTCGAAATAAACGTATCTAGAAGACTTTTCTAAAGGAGACCCTCCAATACGTGCATCTTCTAATATTTTTGCAGCAAGCATGGAAACGCTTTCCATAGCTACGTGAGCACCACCTAATTCTCCTATAGAATCATCTCCAAACCCATCAAGAACTCGTCTATAAAAATCAGCAGCTTTATGTAATCCAACTTCAAAATCCACACCAGAATCATCTAAGAAATCTCCTCCTTCGCCCTCCAAAAACTCTTTTAAAAGCAAAGAACGTAAGCCTAATGTAGATCTAGAATATTTAGAAAATAGAGCTCCTTTAACCACTTCCGGAAGATTCTTCAAAACAAAAATGTTTGTTTCTAGGTTGGTAACGAAATGAGACAAACTCTTCTTTTGTTCTGAAGAAAACTCATCATCTCTGCTCAACATGAAAAACCTCAAAAATTAAAAAGACTGCCACATGGATTAGAAAAACAAAAACGTTTTTGCTTAAAAAGCCTGTTGAAAAATGGTTGATCTTGTGTTCACAAACATGCAAAATCTCGATTTATTTACAAAGTGAACAATGTTTTAA